>NZ_JBJJLO010000138.1:0-15504 GCF_046230915.1 Pseudomonas sp. KCJK8993 | reverse complement strand
ATGAAGAAGCTTACAAAAATCGATCAGAGACTAGACCCCATAGATCGCGCATTGATTATTGCCATTCACCAGAACGCCCGGGCATCCATACGTTCGCTCAGTCGACAGGTGGGGTTGTCGGCTCCCGGTTGTAGCGAGCGTCTTAAACGTCTTGAGGCCACAGGTGTTATTAGTGGATTCAACGTAGAGTTGAATGCCCAAGCTCTTGGCTACACGCTACAGGTCCTGGTAAGGGTAAAACCCTTTACCGGAAGCTTTCACTCTGTGGAACAATTGCTAGCAGAAATGGCAGAGTGTGTCGTTTGCTATAAAATTACCGGGGAGGACAGCTTTGTCTGTCATCTTTATATTGATTCTGTCAGCCATCTGGATATTACGCTGCAAAAGATTACACCCCTGGCTGAAACTAATACTTCAATTATAAAATCAATCCACAAGAAGCTCCCCGATTTCTGAGAAGGTTAGGCTGCTAGTACAAGTTGTAAGCTTGTAAGGCAATGGTGAGGTTTGCCCGGTTTGGCTCTGGCACGGGGGGACTAAGGGCAATTGAATTTTTAATTAACTCAAATCAAATGGTTCTTTTTAATGAATAGCTTCGTCAAGCTCCTTGATTTCGAGCTTGCTAGTAATCCTAGTGCCGTATTGGGATGCAAAATTTTATTTGCAGTCTGGAGGTGCCGAGGCGTTAGGGGGAATCAGGGGCGAAGCTCGGCCCGATGGCGAGCCGGCTTCGTAGGGCAGGAGCGGTGCGACGACGGTTCTACTTGCCCGGTTTCTTCAGGCTGACCGGCAGGCCCCAGACCAGGTCCTCCATGCCTTTCTCACCCAGTACCTGGGTCTTCATCGGCTCGATGCGCGCCAGCACCTGGCGGGCCGCCTCGCCCAGGGTCGGCTGCTCTTTGCCGATGAACCTCTTCGTCAACTCCATGGGGGCGGGGCGCATGTAGACCTGGATGTCCCGCAGGGCACACTTGATGTTCTGCGTGTCCACGGCCTTGCAGGTTTTCGGGTCGTAGTGTACGCCCGGAGTCTTCAGGTGGAAGCGGTCGCTGAGCAGGATCTGGCCCGGCTTGATGGTGAAGGCCAGCGGGGCATAGGCGTCGGGTATCTGCGCTTGCAGCTTGATGGATTGGACGTCCTGGATCTTCGTGCCTTCGGTCCAGCCGCCCTGGGAGACCTGCTCGCGCTGGGTGTAGTTCTGTTGTGACCAGCTCACGCATTGGCCGGACGCCATGTGCACGGCACTGCAGACGTTCTGGGAGTAGGTCCTGTCGGCATAGGAGGCATCACGCCAATAGTCTTCCTTGACGAACCGGCGATACAGCACGGCGGACAGGTTCACCGCGCCCAAGGGCGTGGCCCCCGGCTGGCCCTTGGGCGCCTTGATGTCGGCCAGGGTGCTGTCGATCTTGTAGTCGATCCCGCCGGACAACAGGTAGGTCCCCGGCGGGATGATGTTGACCTCGAGGAAGTCCCACAGATAGACCGCCTCCTTGATCTTCTCCAGGTCGTTGTTGGCGAAGGCCTGCATGTAGGCGATGCCGGGCATGTCCTTGTTCTTGAAAATGACCCGGTGCGAATAGCTGGAAAGATCGGTCACGCTCTTGTTGGGCATCAGCGCCGGCACCAGCACCACGGACATGCCTTCGCGGGTGGCCTGGTCGAGCATGTCCAGCAGCTGGTTGGTGGGGTTCTGTTGCGGTGGGCTGGCGGGGCCGCCAATCGAGGCACAGGCTGCCAACAAGCTGGCGGGGGCCAGGATTGCCAAGGGACGCAGGCTTTTTAGAGTTTTCATTGGATGTCCTTATCGGCACTAGGCCATGACGGGGTACTGGGGTTGCGGCGACCGAAGTGAGTGGATGGGCAGCACCGGGAGTTCCAACCTGCCTTCGACTGGGTCACTGTCGAACAGCCTGATCGGCGTTTTCAATAGCATTAAAGCCCCAGGGATGGAAAGCGCACGATGTTCTCCGGAGCCGGCGGCAATTCCTGGCTGGCTTGCCGGAAGCGCTCCAGCAGGAAGTCCAGCAATACCCGCACTCGTGGCACCTGGTAGCGGTTGCGATGGAGCAGGGCGTAGATGCCAGGTTCCGCCACCGCATAGTCGGGCAGCACCACTCTGAGCCGGCCTGCCCGCAAGTCTTCTACCGCATCCCAGATGGTCTTGCGGGTGATGCCGCGGCCAGACAGCGCCCACTGCCGGGCCAGGGCCCCGTCGTTGGTCTCCCAGGCTTGATCCAGTGCGATGCGCAGGGTCTGGCGCTGGCCGGCGACGTTGAAATGGTAGTCGTTGAGCGGGCCCGAGGCCGTGACCAGGATGATGAACCGGTGCTGCGCCAGATCCTCCGGCGTCTGCGGCGTGCCGTATTGCTCCAGGTAGGCCGGGGATGCGCACAGCACCCGCCAGTTCGGCGCCAGCAAGCGGGCGACCAGGGAACTGTCCTGGGGCTGGCCGAAGCGGATGGCGATGTCCATGTCGTCCTCCAGCAGCCTGGACAGCGAGTCCGTCAGGGTCAGTGCCAACTGCAACTGCGGATGGGCCTGGCTGAAGGCCTCCAGCCAGTGGTTGAGCTGGTGGCGTCCGAAGTCGGCCGAGGCGCCAATGCGTACCTTGCCCTGGACCCGGCCCTGGCCTGCCTGCAGGGCCTGCTCGGCATCGGCCAGGGATTCCAGGGCGATCCGGCAGTGCTGCAGGTACAGCCGCCCTTCGTCGGTCAGGCGCAAGGTGCGGGTGGTGCGGTCGAACAGTTTCACGTGCAGCGCCGCTTCCAGCTTGGCCAGGCGCGCGCTGGCCGCCGCCGCGGAGAAGCCCAGCTTGCGCCCGGCCGCGGAAAGGCCGCCCAAGGTAGCGGCTTCGACGAACAAACGTATGTCACCCAGTCGATCGGTCGCCATTGTTCATCCAGGTTTGAAAGTTATTGAATGGTTGGCTCAATTATCAAATATGGATTCAAGTCGCACCATACCGGCTCCCATCGACCTTCATTCCACCCGTGGAGCCCAACCCCATGCGTGCATCTTCGATCGATCCTGCGGCCGCTGTCGCCTCGCAGGCCGGCGACTTCCCTTCAGGCCGCCTGCTGCTGTTGTGCATGGCCAGTTTCCTGGCCGAGGCCAACCTGACCTTTCCCGCCGGCTTGTTGCCGCAATTGGCCGCGGATTTCGGCATCTCCCAGGCCGGGGCAGGGCAGTGGGTGACCTTCTGTTCGCTGGGCGCGGGCCTGGCCGCCATTCCCCTGAGCGCGGCGACCCGCGGCTGCAACCAACGCCGGGTGCTGCTGGCGGTGCTCGCGGTGTTCTGCATCGCCAGCCTGGTCAGTGCAGGGTCCAGCAACCTGTGGCTGACCCTGGCGGTGCGGTTGCTGGTGGGCCTGGCCACCGGCCTGGCCTGGAGCCTGCTGGCCACCTATGCCCGCAGCCTGGTGGCCGTGCCGCAGCAAGGACGGGCCCTGGCACTGGCGATGTTCGGCATCCCCCTGGCGTTGTCCCTGGGAGTACCGCTGGCCAGTTGGGCCAGTGAGCTGCTCGGCTGGCGCGCCGTCTTCGCGGTACTGGGCGGCCTCGACCTGTTGCTGATGCTCGGCATCGCCCGGGGCTTGCCGGATCGCGTCGGCGAGGCCCGGAAGACTCCCGCCAGCTTCCGCCAGGTACTGTCGACCCCTGGGGTCGGCGCGGTACTGGGGGTCGTGACGGGCTGGATCCTGGCCCATTACATCCTCTATACCTACTTGTCGGCGTATCTGCAGAGCCTGGGCATGGCCAGCCAACTGGGCCAGCTGTTGTTCGTGTTCGGCCTGGCGGCCCTGGTGGGCGTCTGGGCGGTCGGTCTGCTGGTGGATCGCTGCCTGCGTGTCCTTGTGCTGCTGAGTCTTTCGGCCTTCTGCCTGGTGGCGCTGTTGTTGGGCAGCGGTGGCTTGTCCCTGCCCATGGTGTACCTGGTGATGGTGATCTGGGGGCTGAGTTTCAGCGGCGCGCCGACCCTATTGCAGACCGCGCTGGCCGATGCCGCCGCGGAACATGCCACCGCCGCCCAGTCGATGCTGGTCACGGTGTTCAACCTGGCCTTTGCCGGGAGCGGGGCGCTGGGCGGGGTTCTCCTGCAAACCACCGGTGTGCGGGTCTTTCCCTGGGTGATCCTGGCCCTGCTGGCGGGCACCCTGGGGCTGGCCTGGTCCAGCCGGCGCCATGCCTTCCGCCCTGGTCGGCGGCGCACGCACTAGCAACAGGGCGGTAGCCCCAATAATCGCCAATTGCCATGAGCAGTGAATTTTTTCGAATCCCTGGCTATCTGATGGCATGGAGCCCCGGCCGGTAGAACACTGGTCATCTCGCTGTCCGCTCGTGCCTGTCACCATCCGGGCCCGGGGCAAAGGTATGCATGAGCACAGTCAGCCATAGGGAAACTGCTATGAAGTCGCGCAAGAAAAGGGTCAAGCCGATCGGCTTGAAGGACATCACCATCGTCGACGACGCCAAGATGCGCAAGGCGATCACCGCCGCCGCGCTGGGCAATGCCATGGAGTGGTTCGACTTTGGTGTCTATGGTTTCGTCGCCTATGCGTTGGGCAAGGTCTTCTTCCCCAATGCCAGCCCCGGCGTGCAGATGATCGCCGCCCTGGCGACCTTTTCCGTGCCTTTCCTGATCCGGCCCCTGGGCGGGTTGTTCTTCGGGGTCCTGGGCGACCGCTACGGGCGGCAGAAAGTCCTGGCGGCGACCATCGTGATCATGTCCCTGAGCACCTTCGCCATCGGCCTGATCCCATCCTATGCCTCGATCGGCATCTGGGCGCCGATCCTGTTGTTGCTGGCCAAGATGGCCCAGGGTTTTTCCGTGGGCGGGGAGTACACCGGCGCTTCGATTTTCGTCGCCGAATACGCCCCGGACCGCAAGCGCGGGTTCCTCGGCAGCTGGCTGGACTTCGGCTCGATCGCCGGCTTCGTCCTTGGCGCGGGCCTGGTGGTGCTGATCTCCACCATCCTCGGTGAAGAAAAATTCCTCGAATGGGGCTGGCGCCTGCCGTTCTTCCTGGCCTTGCCCCTGGGCATCATCGGTCTCTACCTGCGCCATGCCCTGGAGGAGACCCCGGCCTTCCAGCAGCATGTCGACAAGCTCGAGCAAGGTGACCGCGAAGGCCTGGCCTCGGGCCCGGCGGTGTCGTTCAAGGAGGTGGCGACCCAGCATTGGCGCAGCCTGGTGACCTGTGTCGGCGTGGTGGTGGCGACCAACGTCACCTACTACATGCTGCTGACCTACATGCCCAGCTACCTGTCGCACAACCTGCACTACAGTGAAGACCACGGGGTGCTGATCATCATCGCGATCATGGTCGGCATGCTGTTCGTGCAACCGATGATCGGCTTCATGAGCGACAAGATCGGACGCCGGCCCTTCATCATCTTCGGCAGCGTCGGCCTGTTCGTGCTGGCCATCCCGGCCTTCATGCTGATCAACAGCGGGGTGCTGGGGGTGATCTTCGCCGGCCTGCTGATCCTGGCCGTGTTGCTGAACTTCTTCATCGGTGTGATGGCTTCTACGCTGCCGGCGATGTTCCCTACGCGTATCCGCTACAGCGCCCTGGCCAGTGCGTTCAATATCTCGGTGCTGATTGCCGGCCTGACCCCGACGATCGCGGCCTGGCTGGTGGAAACCACCGAGAACCTGTACATGCCCGCCTACTACCTGATGGTGATCGCGGTGATCGGCTTGATCACCGGTATTTCCATGCGCGAGACGGCCAACAAGCCATTGCGTGGCGCGGCTCCGGCGGCGGCCGATATCGAGGAGGCCCGAGAGTTGCTGCAAGAGCACCACGACAACATCGAGCAGAAGATCGAAGACATCGATGCGCAGATCGCCGAGCTCGAGGCCAAGCGCAAGAACCTGGTGCAGCAGCACCCGCGGATCGACTAGGACCTGGGGCCCGGCTCGGCGCCGGGCCCACGACTGGACGTCGTGGCCCAGGGAAGTGGCAGCAGGGTGCTTCAGTCGCGGTCGCGGTGGTCGGCGACGCCGCGCATCCAGTAGCCCTTGCTGCGCACCAGGCGGCGCTGGATCGAGCAGGCGTCGGTGAGGTAGTCGCGGACTTCGTTGATCGCCTGGGCTTCGGCGGCGATCCAGAACTGCCCGACTCCCGAAGGCAGTTGGAGCTTGTCGATGCCTTCGAGCAGCAGGTTGGTGGCGTGCGGATGCTCGTCGCGGAACATCCATTCGTAGTTGACCGTGGCCGGGGTGTCCATGGCCTGCAGCTCGGTCATGCTCGCCGCTTCCAGCACCACCACCGCGCGGTCGCCGGGGGCCAGGCTCTCGAGGATGCTCATCACCGCCGGGGTGCCGGTTTCATCGGCGGCCAGCAGTAACCATTCGGCCTCTTCCTGGGGCTGGAAACCACCACGCAATGCCGAGCAGCCGATCCAGTCGCCGACCCGGGCCTGTTCCGCCCAGCGCCCGGCCGGGCCGTGGCCATGGCGGACGAAATCGATATCGACGCTGGACGCTTGCCGATCATGCCGGCGGATGCTGTAGGCACGGCTGGCGGGGTTGCCGCCATTGGGCAGGAACAGCTTCAGCCATTGGGCCGGCTGGCACTTCAGGTCACCGCCGAACAGCTCGCCCCTGAAGGTGACGCGCCGTACCAGGGGGGTGAGGTCATGGATGGCGGTGACTTCGATGTCGTACTTCATTTTTTTACGCAGGAACATGAATACTCCGGATCTACTTGGCTTTCGCCTTGGGTGAATGAGCCAGCCAGACGATGCTGAGCACGGCGAAGAACAGCCATGCGCTGGCCAGCGAGAAGTCGTTGAGCGCCAACATGTGGGCCTGGCGATCGATGGCCCGGCCCAGCCATTCCAGGGCACCCTCGGGTGACAGGCCGAGGCTGTCGAGGTTGGCCCGGGCCTGGCCGCTCCAGTGATCGAAAGGGCTCATGCGTTCGGCCAGGTCGACCTGGTGGCCGCGGGCCCGGTGGTCCCAGAACGCCGGGCCGAGGGACACGGCGAAGCTGGCGCCGGTCATGCGCAGGGCGTTCTGCAAGCCGAGGGCCGCGGGGATCTTTTCCGGTGGCAGGCGCGACAGCGAAATGGCCACCAGCGGGGTGAACAGGAAAGCCGTGCCGGCGCCCATCAGCACCGAGTTCCAACCGATGAACTGGATGTCCAGGCCGGTCTCGAAGCCCATGCGCCACAACGAGGCGCCGATCCAGCAGATGAAGGCCATGCTCGCCAGCATCCGCGCATCCAGGTGCTGCATCAGCCGCCCGATGAAGGGCGCCAGCACCACCCCGGCGATCCCCAGCGGCGCGGTGGCGATCCCGGCCCAGGTCGCGGTGTAGCCCATCTCCGTCTGCAGCCACAGCGGCACCAGCACCAGCGAGGCGAAGTACAGGGAAAAGCCCAGGGTCACGCACAGGGTGCCGATGGCGTAGTTGCGCTCCTGGAATAGACGCAGGTCGAGAATCGGATGCTGCTCGGTCAGTTCCCAGCTGATCAATGACGCAAAACCCAGCACCGCCACCACCGCCAGTACGCGGATCGGCGTGGAGGCGAACCAGTCCAGGTCCTGGCCCTTGTCGAGGAGGATCTGCAACGAACCGACCGCGATCATCAAGAGCAGCAAGCCGACCACATCCACCGGCAGCTTGCGGGTCGGGTTGTCCCGGCCATGCAGGACCTGGCCGAGGGTCAGCAGGATGAACGCCCCGACCGGCACGTTGATGTAGAAGATCCACGGCCAACTGATGTTGTCGGTCAGGTAGCCACCCAGGATCGGGCCGCACACCGGCCCGAGGAAGGTGGTCATCGACCACACCACCAGCGCCGAGGTGCGTCGTTCAGGCGGGAAGATCGCCACCAGCAGGGCCTGGGACAACGGGGCCAGGGGGCCGCACACCGCTCCCTGGAAGATCCGGAACAGCAGCAGCGAACCAAGGTTCGGCGCCAGGGCGCAGCACACCGAGGCCAGCACGAACAGGGCGACCGCGGTCATGAACAGCTTGACCTGGCCGAAGCGCTGCACCAGCCAGCCGGTCAAGGGCAGGCCGATGGCCAGGGAAATGCTGAACGAAGTCAGCACCCAGGTGCCCTGGTCGGGGGCCACGCCGAGGTTGCCGGAGATGGTCGGCACCGCGACGTTGGCGATGGTGGTGTCGAGCACCATCATGAAGTTGGCCATGCCGATCGCCAGCGCGCCCAGGAACAGCGTGCCGCCGCTCAGTGGTTCGATGGGACGCTTGGCGATCATCGTTCGTTCCTCGATAGGCTGAGTTTCGACGCTTGCAGGTTCTGCGCGATGATCTGCTCGACCAGCGCCTGGCTACCCTGCTCGAGGTTGTCGTAGACCCCGGTGCTGTCTTGCACCTTGGCTTGCGCGGGCTGTTCCCCGGGTTCACCGAGGATCGCCTTGACGGTCATCGACAGGCCGATGCGCAGTGGGTGGCGCAGCACTTCCTCGCGGTCCAGGGCGATACGCACCGGCACCCGCTGCACCACCTTGATCCAGTTGCCGGTGGCGTTCTGCGCCGGGATGGTGGCGAAGGCGGCGCCGCTGCCGGCCTCGATGCCCTGGATGCGTCCGTGGTACATCACTTTCTGGCCATACAGGTCGGCGAACAGTTCCACCGCCTGGCCGACCTTGATCTGCCCCAACTGCGATTCCTTGAAGTTGGCTTCCACCCAGACCTTGTCCAATGGCACCAGCCCCATCAGCACGGTGCCGTGCTCGATGTGCTGGCCCACTTGCACGGCACGCTTGGTGATCAGGCCATCGGCCGGCGCGGGAACCTTGGTCCGGGCCAGGGCCAGGTAGGCCTCGCGCACCCGTTCGGCCGCCGCGCCAACCTGCGGATGATTCTCCACCGTGGTCCCCTGAATCCGTGCCTGCAGGGCCACCAGCTTGGCCTCGGCGGCACGCAATCCGGACTGGGCCACCTGCGCCGCTTCCTCGGCGTGGTGCAGGTCTTCGCCGGAGACCCCGCCCTGGGCGATCACCGCGCGCCGCCGCTGCAGGTCCTGGCTGGCGCGGCTGGCCTCGGCCTGGCGCAACTTGACCTGGGCCGCCAGGTCGTTTTCCTCGGCATACAGGCTGTTGACCGCACGCACGGTCAGGGCCAATTGATGGGTCGCGGCATCCAGGCCCAGGCGGGCGTCGACCGGGTCGATCTCCACCAGGGCGTCGCCGGCCTTTACCGTGTCGGTGTTCTGGATGTGCACCGCCGTAGCGGTGCCACGGGCCTGGGCCGAGACCAGGATCACGTCGCCGCGCACGTAGGCGTTGTCGGTGCTTTCGTAGAGGCGGCCGTAGAGCAGCCACCAGGCACCGGCCGCGATGATCAGGGCCAGGGCCACCAGGGTGATGATCAGGAAGTTCAGGCCACGGCGCGACTTGGCCGGGGTCGGGGTTGGGGAGGCATCAGTCATGGGAGGTCTCTGCAAGTCGGGTGACGTTCTGGTCGGTTTCGGTCCGGCCGCCCAAGGCACGCAACAGGCCGGCATGGTTCTGTCGCGCGGCCGTGTTGAGCTGGACCAGTTGCATGCGGGTATCGAGCACCCGGGTCTGGGCGTCGAGCACATGCAGGAAGTCGGTGAGGCTCTGGCGGTAGCGCAGGTGTTCCAGGTCATAGGCCCGTTCGGCTTCGTCCAGGCCCTGCACGGTCTTCACCCGCTGGGCCTCAAGGGCCTGCAATTGCGAGAGACAGCGGGCGACGTCGGCCAGGGCATCCACCAGCACCTGGTTGTAGTTCGCCACGGCCTCGGCATAGCCGGCCTGTTGGGCCTGGTACTGGCCGCGCAGGCGGCCGGCATCGAAGATCGGCAGGGTCAGCGCCGGGCCGACGCCGTAGGTGCGGCTGTCGTGGTGGAACAAGTTCTGGAAGCTGAAACTCTGGAATCCGGCGAAGGCCAGCAGGTCGATGTTCGGGTAGAACGCCGCGCGTGCCGCGCCAACACGCTGGGCCTGGGCTTCGACGCGCCAGCGCTGGGCGATGACGTCCGGGCGGTTGCCCACCAGCTCGGCTGGCAGCTGCCCGGGCAATACCACGCTGCGTCGCAGGTCCGTGCCGCGGGGCCGCCATTGTTCGCCCCAGCCCGGGCCCTTGCCGGCCAGGGCCGCCAGGCGCAGTTGATAAACGCGGGCAGCGCCCTGCAGCCGGGCCTGCTCGGCCTCGAGCAAAGGGATGGGGCCGCGGGCACGGACCACGTCGACTTGGGTGCCCAATCCGGACTGCAAGCGTCGTTCGCTGATGCGGTGGATGCTGCGCCGCTGCTCCAGGGCCTGGTCGACCACGGTCTGCTGTTCCAGCACGCCGGCCAGGGCGAACCAGGTTTCCACCAGGCTGCCGCTCAGGGCCAGGCGCGCCACCGCGCGGTCGGCCTCGGCGGCCCGCAGGCTATCCACCGCCGCTTCGTTCAACGCGCGGTTCAGACCCCAGAGGTCGAGGTTGTAGCGACCTTGCAGCAAGGCCTGGCCGTCGCTATGCCAAGTGCCGGACTCGCTGGCGCTGGTCTTGTAGTGCTGCGAATCCTGGCTGCGCAGGATCTGGGTCATGGCCGACAGGCCGGGCCGGGTATTGGCCTGGGCGACGTTGGCCTCGGCCTCGGCCCGGCTGATGCGCGCACTGGCGATCGCCAGGCTGGGCGAACTGTCCAGGGCGGCGTCGAGCAGGCGATCCAGGTCCGGGTCCTGGAAGGTTCGCCACCACAGGTCGTGGTCGCTGGCCGGTGTCCGGGGGGTGGCCCGGGTGATGTCCTGGCCGGCCGCGAGGGCGTCGGCGGACAGCCGCTTGGGCAGTTCGGGCGTGTGCCCGGGGCTGATGCAGGCCGGCAGTGTCAGCAACAGGCCCAGCAGGGTTGCCGACTGGAGCAAACGATAAGGAGCCATCACAACGTCCTTGAACGATTAGGTTGTGACGGGATGCTAGAGAGGCCCAAGTGTATTGAAAATTGCAAATAACGGAGTTTAGATTTGCGCAAAATGCAAACGAGACGCCGCGATGAACTTTCCCGACCTCAACCTGCTCTTGACCTTCGACGCGATGCTGCGCGAAGGCAGCGTCACCGGTGCCGCCGAACGCATGAACCTGAGCATCCCGGCCATGAGCCGGCGCTTGGCCAACCTGCGCGAGACCATGGGCGATCCGCTGTTCGTCCTGGCGGGGCGGCGCTTGGTACCCACGCCGCTGGCCCTGGAACTGGCGCCCCAGGTCCATGGCCTGCTGGAAGAGGCGCGCAATGTCCTGGGCAACAAGCAGCAGCTCAACCTGGGCACCATCAAGCGGGTGTTCACCCTGCGCGCCGAGGACGGTTTCACCGGTGCCTGGGCCTTGCGCCTGAGCCAGCGGGTCGCCGAGCAGGCGCCCCATGTCACCCTGCGCTTCATGTCCCAGGGCAACGAGGATGTCGCCGCCCTGCGCGATGGCTTGAGCGATCTGGACATCGGCATCGCCGGGCCGCTGGGCCCCGAGGTATACAAGCAGCGCTTGTACATCGACAGCTTCGTCGGGGTGGTCAACAACCAGCATCCGCTGGCTCGCCTGGCCCACGTCAGCGCCGAGGACCTGGTGGCCTATCCGCACCTGTCCGTCTCGCGTCGGGGGCGAACCCGTGGCCCGCTGGACCTGGAGCTGGAGAAGATCGGCCTGCAACGCAAGGTGCCGTTGGTGGTGCCCGGCTTCCAGGCGGCCATGCAGTTGGCCAGCACCTCGGAGCTGGTGGCGGTGATTCCCCGGCGTTTCGTCGAATGGTCCTTGCCGCTGCTGCCGCTGAGCATCTTCACCCTGCCGGTGGTGACTCCCAGCGGCGAGTTCTCCCAGGCCTGGCACCCACGGGTCAACAACGACCAGGTGCATCGCTGGTTGCGCCAGCAAGTGCAGGAGTGTTCCAGCCGTTGAGCGCACCGTCGAACAGGGATATGGGATGGCCTAGTCCCGCACTCCGTGAGTATGGCTGAGTTCATTTTTACTTATATTTACAACTGTCATTTTTCCTGGCTTTTAAAGTAACGCTCGCGATGGCTTGTGGTTTTAATTGCAATGACCAGATGTTCGAATAAGTTTCGCGACGTTATACCTGCGTTTACCGGATTTTTACCTCGGGCAAGTTATACGGGGGCTTTCGGGCTTTGCCTGAAGTGGCTGGTCGAGCGTCAATACCAATGAATCCAGGGCTTGTGGCTTATCTAATGGATGGGCCATGCCAGGTTTTGATATCAAGTAGATATTGAACTAGCGAGATGGGGATCAGGGCTGATCGTTAGCATACTTCTGGTTGCTCGGTTGCAAGTTACCCGCTGTTGATCGAGACCTCGATGAGTCCGCTGCGTGGAGCATGGGACCTCGAGGCCTAATGAATACAAGTTTCTGCATGGTACAAGGCTGGACCATTCGGATTGTTCGATCCTGGAGTTTGGGCCATGCCTGATTTTTCCCGTAGAACCCTGATCAAGCTGAGCCTGCTGGCGGCATCGCCATGGGTGGCTCCCGTCATCGCCAGGGGCGCGCCAGCCCCCGCTGCCAAGAGCGTCCTGGTGATCGGTGCCGGTATTTCCGGGCTGGCCGCCGCCAGGATGCTGCACGCGGCCGGTCATCGCGTGACGGTGATCGAGGGCCGTGACCGGGTGGGGGGCCGGATATGGACCAATCGCAGCTGGTGGGATGCCCCGGTGGACCTGGGGGCCTCCTGGATCCATGGCGTCGATGGCAACCCGGTCGCCAACCTGGCCCGGCAACTGGGGATCGAAACCCTGGTGTATGACGTGGAAAGACCTGCGTCGAACCTGGTCTACGACGCCGCTGGACGCAAGCTGGGCAGCCAGGAACTGGAGGGGCTCACGCAACTTCAAGAGCAGGCGAACACGCTCCTCGGGGACAAAGTGCAAGGCGCCGCGCCGGAGCGCAACGCCCGGGATGAAATGCTCCAGGTGCTCGCCGGGTTGGCCGGTACGCAGGCCGAGAAGGCCACGGTCATGGAGCTGTTCAGTCGCGAACTGGAGGACGGGCTCGCCGCCGACCCACAGGACATCGCTGCCTGGGGGCTGCAGGAAGGCAGTGGCTTCGATGGCCATGAAGTGATTTTTCCCAAGGGCTACGGACAACTGGTGGACCGGCTGGCCGAGGGCCTGGAGATTCGCTTCAACCATCGGGTCACCGGCATCCGGCATGACCCATCGGGCGTGCGCGTGGCTACCAGCCATGGCGAGCTGGCGGGGGATATCGCGATCGTCACCTTGCCCCTGGGAGTGCTCAAGGAAGGCGGGGTCACGTTTTCGCCGGCACTGCCCGTGGCCAAGCGCGGTGCCATCGAGCGCCTGGGCATGGGGGTCTACAACAAGGCGGTGTTCCTGTTTCCGGAGGTGTTCTGGGGCCAGGCCGCGATCATCAGCCAGTTGAATACCGACAAGGGGCTGTGGGCCAACTGGTACCCCTTGAACCACTACGCCAAGCAACCCGTGCTCTGCGCCCTGCATGGCGGCACCCCGGCCCGGTTGCTCGAAGGCATGTCGAACCAGCAGATCCAGGAAGACGCCATGGCCCACCTGCGCCAGATGTTCGGTTCCTCGATCCCGCTGCCGAGCGATATGCACATCACTCGCTGGCATGCGGATCCCTTTGCCCGCGGCAGTTATTCCTTTCCCCAGGTCGGGGCGCGGCCGTCCGACCGCGAGGATCTTGCAGCTCCGGTCGGCAACACCTTGCTGTTCGCCGGGGAAGCGACCCATCCGGACTACAGCGCGACGGTCCATGGCGCGCTGCTATCGGGCTGGCGCGAGGCGCGCCGGGTGCTGGGCGAGCCGGTCTGAACCTGCGCGCCCCTTAGAGCCGCTCGCCGATTCGCTCGCGCAAGGCTTGGGCCAGTTGCCCTGCCTGGGCCTGCTTGTCGGACCAATCGTCCACCCGTTGCCCCAGGTAGGCACTGCGCGCGTACTCCAGGGTGCCGGCCAGTTGTGCCGGAAGCTGCGCGATGGCCCAGGTCGCGGCCTGGTCCTTGCCAAGGAAGTCCCCGGCCTGGGCGGTGCGCCACATCCTGGCCAGGGTCAGCAAGACGTTGCGCTCATCTCCGTGCAGCCCCTGTAGCAACGCCGGCAGTGCCCGGGCCATGGCCTGGCGGACCTGCTCCGGGGATGTGTCCGGCAGCATCCGTGCAGCGTTCGTCCCCAGCAGCGCAACGGCCTGGAGCCGGGCCTGGGCCAGCAGCAGGCGGTATTCCGGATCGGCATGGGGCATGGGCAACTTGCCGTTCTCGAAGTCCGTTCGTAGCCATTCTCCATAGACCAGCTCGGCCCGTGGCGCACAATCCGGTTCGTCCAGGTCGGCCTGGCGAAAGACCAGCAGTTCGAGGCAACGCGGCCCACCGGCGATGGCCGGGTGCCGTGCCGAAAGGCGCAGCAGTCCGGCGGTCAGGGCCTTGCGTTGCTGCTGGTCCAGGCCCTGTTCGACCGTCGCCAGCAGATCGATGTCGCTCTGTGGCCGCAGGCCCCCGGTGACGGCCGAGCCGTGCAGGTACAGCGCCAGCAGGTTGGGGCCGAGCACTTGCCTGAGGAGTGCCAGCGCAGCTTGTAGCTGCGGATCGTTTTCCCAGTGGTGGTGCATGTTCAGTGCGTTCCTTGGCTGTCCGCTGCAGGTGCCTCGGCGGCCTGGGCCTTGAGAAAAGCCAGGCAGGTGGCGACCGCCGGGGTGCGTGGCCCGTGGCTGGTTTCGAACAGCACGATGTCACGCTGGATCCTCGGCTTGACGATGGGCAGCCAGGTCAGCTCGTCGGACAGCAGGCCCTCTGCGGTCAGGCGCGGCACGATGCCGACACAGAATCCGGCGCGGATCAGGCTGTACAGGGTTTCGGTGAAAGAGACCCGGTACGTCGCCTTGACGATGACTTCCTGGGCCTTGGGCGAACCCAGCGCCAGGTCGGCGACGCTGCCCAACAGGAAATGCGCCACTGGCCGGTTATCGAGCTGGGCCCAGCTTACGGTGGGGGCGGCACACAGTGGGTCGTCCTTGCGTACCACCGCCACCAGTTCGTCGACCAGCAAGCGATGCATGGGCAATGCGGCCGTCGCGTCGCCGGCACCGATGCCGAAATCCACCTTGGCGCTGCGCACGTCATTGATCAGCGCCCGGGTGGGCAAGTCGATGAAGTCGAAACGCAGATCGGCATGCTGTCGTTGCAGCTCCTGGAGCTTGGGCAGGATCCGGTGGGCCACCGACGGCACCAGGCCGATGCGGATCGTCTGCTGGCGTTCCTGGCTGATGTGGACCATGTCGGCCACGGCGTTGCCCGCGGTGTTCAGCAGGTGCTCGGCGATGGGCAGGATCGCCGCGCCGATCTCCGACAGGGTGACCTGGTGGCCCTTGCGGATGAACAGCTGGGCGCCGATCAGGCGTTCGGTTTCCCTGATCGAGGTGCTCAGGGCGGAGGCGGTCAGGGCCAGTTCCTCGGCCGCCAGGCGAAAATGCAGGACTCGGCTGAGGGTGGCGAAGTAGTGCAGGTGGCGCAGCGACAGGGCAGCGAGCGGGCGCT
>NZ_JBJJLO010000137.1:0-15842 GCF_046230915.1 Pseudomonas sp. KCJK8993 | reverse complement strand
CGCAAAGACATGTGATCAATGCTTCGGTCAGCCCGAAAGGCAGCCTGGAGACCCTCTCGCAACGTGAAGTGCAACAACTGAGCGCCGCCAGTTCCGGCAGCATCTACACGCTGTTCCGCCAGTGCGCCCTGGCCATCCTCAATACCGGCGCCCACGTCGACAACGCCAAGACCATCCTCGACGCCTACCACGATTTCGAAGTACGCATTCACCAGCAGGATCGCGGCGTGCGCCTGGAGCTGCTGAACGCCCCAGCCGATGCCTTCGTCGATGGCGAGATGATCGCCAGCACCCGGGAAATGCTGTTCAGCGCCCTGCGCGACATCGTCTACACCGCCAATGAGCTGGACAGCCAGCGCATCGACCTGGACAGCTCCCAGGGCATCACCGACTACGTCTTCCACCTGCTGCGCAATGCCCGCACCCTGCGCCCCGGCGTGGAGCCGAAGATGGTGGTGTGCTGGGGCGGCCATTCGATCAACACCGACGAATACAAGTACACCAAGAAAGTCGGCCACGAGCTGGGCCTGCGCAAGCTGGACATCTGCACCGGTTGCGGCCCCGGCGTGATGAAGGGCCCCATGAAGGGCGCCACCATCGCCCACGCCAAGCAGCGCATGAGCGGCAGCCGCTACCTGGGCCTGACCGAGCCGGGCATCATCGCCGCCGAGGCGCCGAACCCCATCGTCAATGAACTGGTGATCCTGCCGGACATCGAGAAGCGCCTGGAAGCCTTCGTCCGAGTCGGCCACGGCATCATCATCTTCCCCGGTGGCGCCGGCACCGCCGAAGAGTTCCTGTACCTGCTGGGCATCCTGATGCACCCGGACAACCGCGACCTGCCGTTCCCGGTGATCCTCACCGGCCCCAAGAGCGCCGCGCCGTACCTGGAGCAACTCAATGCGTTCGTCCTGGCGACCCTGGGCGAGGCGGCCAGCCAGCACTACCAGGTCATCATCGACAACCCGGCCGAAGTGGCGCGGCAGATGACCGAGGGCCTGAAGACCGTCAAGCAGTTCCGTCGCGAGCGCAACGACGCCTTCCATTTCAACTGGCTGCTGAAGATCGACGAAGGCTTCCAGCATCCCTTCGACCCGACCCACGAGAACATGGCCAACCTGCAGCTCAGCCATGCCTTGCCTCCCCACGAACTGGCGGCCAACCTGCGCCGGGCGTTCTCCGGCATCGTCGCCGGCAACGTCAAGGACCAGGGCATCCGCCTGATCGAGCAGAAAGGCCCCTACAGCATCCATGGCGACCCGACGATCATGCAGCCGCTGGACCAACTGCTCAAAGCCTTCGTCGAGCAGCACCGCATGAAGTTGCCCGGCGGCGCCGCCTACGTGCCCTGCTATCGCGTGGTGAGCTGAACCCTCTGTGGCGAGGGAGCCTGCTCCCTCGCCACACGACCCGCCTGGCGGCTAATGCCGATCAATTAAGGAAACGGTAGGAGCGAAGCTTGCTCGCGATGGTCGTTAACGGTAGCGCGTGTTGACTGGATACACGCAGCGCTCTCAACTCCATCGCGGGCCAGCCTCGCTCCTACAGGGAGATCGCCTCGCTTAACTGACGGGTATCAAGCCTGGCGCCCCCTTGCCGCCGGCTGGTGCTTCACCTTTGGCTATAGGCATAAGAATTTCCTAGAAGGCAGGACGCCGAAAGCTCCCTACCATGCCACGGACCCCGTTCAGCGGGGCCCTCAAGGACCACGACCGGTCTCCCGCGACAATGCTCGCAGGTACCGGCCGCATAGGTGGAGAGCAGCATGGTGCAAATAAGAAAACCGGGGACCATGTATCCCCAGCCTCTGGAACCTCATCATTTAAATCCCCGTCACCTGACCGTTGCCGTTGCCCTGGCCCTGGTCCTGCCGGCCCAGGCCGAAGATTTCCGGCTGGGGGAAATCAGTGGTCGCCTCGACTCATCCCTGTCGATCGGTGCCAGCTGGGGCCTGCGCGATGCCGACAAGGCATTCATCGGCGTAGCCAACGGTGGCAGCGCGTCCACCCGTACCGGTGACGATGGGCGCCTGAACTTTCGCAAGGGCGAAACCTTCTCGAAGATCTTCAAGGGCATCCACGACCTGGAGTTGAGCTACGGCGACAGCGGAGTCTTTGTCCGAGGCAAGTACTGGTACGACTTCGAACTCAAGGACGAGCACCAGCACCTCTACGATATCGATGACCACGGTCGAGACCGTGCCGCCCGAGCCTCGGGAGCAGAGTTTCTCGATGCCTTTCTCTATCACCACTACAGCATCGCCGACCTGCCGGGCAGTATCCGGGTCGGCAAGCAGGTGGTGAGTTGGGGCGAAAGCACCTTCATCGGCAACTCAATCAACGCCATCAACCCTGCTGATGTCGCCGCCCTGCGCCGTCCTGGCTCTGAACTCAAGGAAGGCCTGATTCCGGTCAACATGCTCTACATCAACCAGGGCCTGAGCGACAACCTGGCGATGGAGGCCTTCTACCAGTTGAGCTGGCAGAAGACCGTGCTGGACAACTGTGGTACCTACTTCGGCAGCGACGTGGTGGCCAAGGGTTGCGACCTGGGCATGACCCTCAACGGCACGGACCTGGAGCGCACCGCTCCCAGCTACGGTTACGTACCGCGCCTGGGCGACCGCGATGCACGGGACGGTGGCCAGTTCGGCGTGGCCTTGCGCTGGACAGTGCCGGAGCTCAACGAGACCGAGTTCGGCGTCTATGCCCTCAACTACCACAGCCGCACCCCGGAAAGCGCCTGGCTGGTAGGCAAGGGAGCCTTTCTCGACCCGGTCGGCGGGCTCATCGGCCAAGGCGGCGCCAGCACCGCGCGCTATTACCTGGAATACCCCGAAGACATCCGCCTGTATGGCCTGAGCTTTGCCACCAACCTGGGCAGCACCGCGGTATCCGGCGAAATCAGCTACAGACCGAACATGCCCATGTCCCTCAACAGTACCGACGTGTCCACAGCGGCCACCCTCGGAGCCGCCGCGGTCCACCCGGCGATCAATGCCGGCCTGCCGGTCTTCGACAGCGGTTGGGCCAGCTCGGCCTACGGCTCGCGAATCCAAGGCTACAAGCGCCTGCCCTATACCCAGGCACAGCTCACCGCGGTCCAGACCTTCGACCAGGTATTGGGGGGTGATCGCCTGACCCTGGTGGGCGAAGCCGGCATCGCCCACATCGGCGGCTTGGACGGCAGCGATGGCTCAGGCCTGCGCTTGGGTCGCAACAGTGCCTACGGCAATGGCGAACTGGCCAACGCTGGCAATGCTGCATGGCTCGGGGTCTCTGGCAATGACATTTGTCGCGCTCTGAATTCGGCCAATCCGCGCCAGTGTACCGACAAGGGTTTTTACACGCGTAGTTCCTGGGGCTATCGCCTGCGCGCGGTACTGGAGTTCAACGACGCCATCGCCGGGGCCAACCTCAAGCCCAACCTGTCGTTCGCCCATGATGTCGAGGGCTACGGCCCGACCTTCAACGAGGGCAGCAAGGCCCTGAGCATCGGCCTGGATGCCGACTTCATGTCCAAGTACACAGCCAGCCTGAGCTACACCGATTTTTTTGGCGGCGACTACAACACCAATACCGACCGAGATTTTCTCGCCCTGAGCCTGGGTGTGAGTTTCTAGGCCCTGCCTTCAAGAGGTTAACCATGGAACATCCACGACTGTTGCAGATTGGCGGCCTGATTCTGAGCCTGTTAACGGGCTCGGTAATGGCCGCGGTACCCAACGACCAGGCCGCACGCCTGGGCCATGACCTGACGCCTGTAGGAGCCGAGCGCGCCGGCAATGCCGATGGCAGTATTCCGGCCTGGACCGGCGGACTGTCCGCCAGCACCGGCAAGATGGACGCCGACGGCTTCCTTAAAGACCCGTACGAGAAGGAAAAGCCGCTGTTCACCATCACGGCCCAGAACCTGGAGCAGTACAGAACCAAGCTCAGCCCCGGCCAACTGGCCCTGTTCAAGCGCTACCCACAGACCTACCGGATGCCGGTCTACCCCAGCCACCGCAGCGTCAGCCTGCCGCAGAAAAGCCTCGAGGCCACCCGGCTCAACGCCATGCATACCACCCTGGTCGAGGGTGGCAACGGCCTGGAGAACTACAGCCCGGGCGCGGTGCCCTTCCCGATTCCCAAGGATGGCCTGGAGGTGATCTGGAACCACATCGGCCGCTACCGCGGGGAAAGCCTCAAGCGCATCGTCATGCAGGCTTCGCCCCAGGCCAACGGCAGCTTCACCCCCAGCGTGGTCAAGCAGGAGTTGGCCTACCCCAGCGGCCTGACGGATTATCAGCCCGCCGAGATGGCCAACATACTCAACTACTACCGCGAAGAGTTCCTCTCTCCGGCACGACTGGCCGGTGGGGTGCTGCTGGTCCACGAAACCGTCAACCAGGTCAAGGAGCCACGCATGGCCTGGCAGTACAACGCCGGCCAACGCCGAGTACGCCGTGCGCCGCAGATCGCCTACGACAGCCCGGCTGCCGAGGGCATGCGCACACTCGACGATTTCGACCTGTTCAATGGTGCGCCGGACCGCTTCGACTGGAAGCTGGTAGGCAAGCAGGAGATGTACATTCCCTACAACAGCTATCGCCTGGAGTCTCCCAGGCTCAGGTACAGCGACATCATCCAGGCCGGCCACCTGAACCCCGAGCACACCCGCTATGAACTGCACCGAGTCTGGCACCTGCAGGCGACCCTCAAGCCGGGCCAGCGCCATGTCTACTCCCGGCGCGATATCTATATCGACGAAGACAGCTGGCAAGCAGCGATCACCGACGCCTACGACGGCCGAGGCGCCCTGTGGCGCGTGGCCGAAGGGCATGCCAGCTTCTTCTACGACGTCAAGGTGCCGTCCTTCGCCGCCGAAGCCCACTATGACGTGCTCTCCGGACGCTATGCCGTGAACTCCCTGCGCAACGAGGAAAAGAACAGCTACCAGTTCAACCTGCCCTTCAGTCGCAAGGAGTTCACGCCATCGGCCTTACGCGCCACGGGCATTCGTTGACACCCTGCCGCCCGGCCTTGCGGTTGCCTGGCAACCGAACGCTGCCTCGCAAGATCGCTCCGTGTAGCCGCTGCCGCAGGCTGCGCACGACCGCGCAGCGGGCGCCAGCCCCGGGTTTGCGACTGCTGCGCAACCAGGCGCAGCCTCGCAAACTCATCAGCGGCCACGGAGATTGGCTACTCTCCCATCCCCCATGACAGGGTTTATGGCTTAGATTCAAGCTCCCATCCCTCGCCGGAATCTCGCCATGAAGCTGCATCAGTTGCGCGCCCTGGTCTCTATCTGCGAAAGCGGCAGCATTCAGGAGGCCTCGCGCCTGCTGCACATCTCGCAACCCGCGCTGTCCAAAAGCATCAAGGAGCTGGAAGCGGAACTGGGCGTACCGCTGTTACTGCGCTCCAATCGTGGCATCACCGCTACCGAATACGGTGAACGCCTGGTGCGCCGGGCACGCTTGATCCTGGAGGAGGTACGCCGGGCCGCCGAGGAAATCGATACCCTCAAAGGGCGCATGGACGGCCGGCTGTCCATCGGCGTCTCGCCAGTCACTCCCAGCCCACAGTTCGTCAGCAGCCTCAATCGCTACCGCCAGCGCTACCCCAAGGTCCAGGTACAGATTCATGAACTGCGGCCCTCCAAGCTCATGGAAGGCCTGCGCGAAGGCATGCTGGACATGGTGCTCACCTCCCTGCCTGCCGCACGCAATGCCGATGGGTTCCATTGGGAAGAACTCTATGCCCAGTCGACGATGCTGGCCGTACGCAAGGGCCATCCCCTGAGTCATGCCCGGCACCTGAGCGAACTGCGAGATCAGGAATGGCTGCTACAGGACTCCCTGGAGCAATCCATGGCCGGGGTCATGTTCAAGGAGCATGGCATCCAGCCGCCGGAGAAAGTCATCGAATGTGCTTCGGTGGTCTTGCTCGCGGAACTGGCCATCACCAGCGATGCGGTCAGCTACTGGTCGCAGCGGCTGCTGGAAAGCGCCCCCATGTTGATGCAGAAGCTGGAAATCCTGCAGATTGCCGAACCTGTACCGCCCATGAACATTTCCCTGGTATGCCGCGATCCGGAGTTGATGACCCGCGAAGCCAAGGCCCTGGCCGATGAGTTGATCTATGTCTACAAGGGCCCCGTGGCCCCACCGCCGAACCGCATCCCGACATTTGCCTGAACCACTCGCCCAGCAGCCCTTGATAACCACAGCCGATAAGCATGCACAGAGGTGATTATTCAGCGCTGTGACGCTGGGCCATGCTGCCGGCCTCCACCCGTCATCCGGTATGCATTTCATGACTGCACCCTGCCCGTCCCTGATTCCGCAGATTCTCGCCTGGCAGGACGAATTCGTCCGGCTGCGCCAGGAGTTCCACCAGCACCCCGAGCTGGGATTTGCCGAGCACCGCACCAGCGAGCGGGTCGCCCAATGCCTGGAGCAATGGGGCATCGAGGTGCATCGTGGCGTCGGCGGCACCGGTGTGGTCGGTGTGCTGCGCAATGGCGGCAGTCCTCGCAGCCTGGGAATCCGTGCCGACATGGACGCACTGCCGATCAACGAAACCAGTGGCATGCCCTGGCAAAGCAGGCAGCCGGGAACCATGCATGCCTGTGGCCATGACGGCCACACGGCCATCCTGCTCTGCGCCGCCCGCTACCTGGCCCAGACCCGCCGCTTCCTGGGCACGGTCAACCTGATCTTCCAGCCCGCCGAGGAGACCCTCGACGGGGCCCGGCGCATGATCGAGGACGGATTGTTCCAACGCTTTCCCTGTGACGCGGTATACGCCCTGCACAACATGCCGGGCTTGCCGGTGGGGGCATTCCTGACCCGACCCGGAGCCATGGGTGCCTCCTCGGACAACGTGCATATTCGTCTCAAGGGCATCGGCGGCCATGGCGCCATGCCACACAAGGCCCGCGACCCGGTGGTGGCCGCGGCCGAACTGGTCCTGGCCCTGCAATCGATCGTCGCGCGCAACGTGCCGGCCGGCGCAGTGGCGGTCATCACCGTCGGCTCGCTACATGCCGGCCAGGTCGCCAACGTCATCCCCGACCATGCGACCCTGGAGCTGAGCGTGCGCACCACCGACCCCAAGGTCCGCGCCCTGCTCAAGCAACGCATAGGCGAAGTGACCCACGGCGTTACAGCCGCTCATGCCCTGGAACTGGACTACCAGTACGACGAGCGTATCGGGGTCCTGCTCAATAGCGCCCCGCAAACCGCCTTGTTGCAACAGGTAGTCCATGACCTGCTGGGCCCCGCAAGCCTGCTGACCGACATTCCCTCCGGCTTTCTGGGCAGTGAGGATTTCGCCTCGATGCTGGAACAACGCCCGGGATGCTACATCGTCATGGGCAACGGCACCGAGGGCGCCCACGGCTGCACGGTGCACAACCCAAACTACGACTTCAACGACGCGGCACTGCCCTATGGCGCCAGCCTCTGGGCACGACTGGTGGAAACCGCCTTGCAATGCCCCCGATAACAACAACCAAGGGTTATTCGCTCCATGTCGATAGCTACCGCAAGACCCCGGGCCCTGATCATGGCGCTGCTGATGGCGGTGATGGTCATCAGTGTGCTGGACAAGACCATCTTCGCCTTCGCCGGCGTACAGATCATCGAAGAGTTGCAACTGACACCAGAGCAATTCGGCTTTGTCGGCAGCGCCTTCTTTTTTCTCTACTCGATATCAGGGATCGCCGTAGGTTTTCTCGCCAACCGCTATCCGACTCGCTGGATCCTCACGTTCATGGCGCTGGTATGGACCAGTGCCCAGCTGCTGGTGACCTTCGCTGGCAGCCTCGCGGCCCTGACCGCCAGCCGTTTGCTGCTCGGCGCGGGTTGCGGCCCGGGCACCGCGGTGACCCAGCACGCGGCGTTCAAATGGTTCGGTACTCGGGAACAGGTCCTGCCGGCCTCGCTGATCCAAGTATCGATCATGCTCGGCGGGCTCTTGGGCGCACTCGCCCTGCCCTACGCCATCAGCCACTACGGTTGGCGCTCGGCGTACCTGGGCCTGGCGTTGTTGAGCCTGGGCTGGGTGTTGGCGTGGTTGTACTACGGGGCCGAAGGGCGACATGACGAACGACCGGAGCAGATGCAACCTGGCGAGCCGACAGTCTCCTACCGGCACTTGCTGCTCAATCGCACCTTTGTATGGATCTCGCTGATGTGCTTTGTGGCCTACCTGCCCAACGCTCTTTCCTTCAGTTGGTCGGCGGTGTACTTGCAAAAAGGCCTGGGACTCGACCCGATGCAAACCGGCTATGTCATGTTCGCCGCCACCTTCGGCATCATCCTGCTCAACCTGCTGGTATCCGGCCTGTCGCAGTGGCTGCTCAAGCGCGGAGTCAGCGTGCAGCACGGCTTGGTGCTGCTACCGATGCTGTGTTGCATGTTCGGCGGCCTGGCCTTGAGTACCCTGGGTTCGCTATTCAATGCCCTGGAAGCAAAGCTGCTGCTGTATGTCGCCGGCGCGGTACTGCTCAACAGCGTCTTTGCGTTCGGCATGACCATCACTTCGTATATCTCCCCAACCCGCCAGCGTGGCGCCATGCTGGCGATCCATGTGGGCTGCATGACCATGTCCGGCATGCTCGCGCCCTGGCTCGTAGGCAAGCTGGTGGTGCTGTTCGATAACGACATCGCCCAAGGCTTTGAAACCGCGCTCAACGGTATCGGCCTGACAGCCCTGGCCTGTGCCTTGCTGGGGCTCTGGGTCATCACCCCAGGCGTTACTCGCGAACGCCTCCTGGCCCGGGGCCACGACACCCTGCCAAATCCGGCACCGGTTCAAGCAGCCTGACTACGCCTGATCGACCGCCTGGCGGTCCCCCTCTTCATTCTCCCTGGGACTACCAGCACCCGTGGCACGTCGGATAACGACGTGCCTCGCGATTGGGTATCCCCATCAGGAAGCCTTTCCATGAATCTTGCGAGCTTCTCCGACAGCTACGCCGAGGCCCGGGACAAGTTTCTCCGGGCCTGCGAGCAACGTGGCTTGCCAGTGCAATCCCACATCCATCCACTCAAGGGCCGTGATCAAGAAGTCCTGGCCATCGATGTCTGTCGTGCCGGCCCCAGCGACGCGCGCAACCTGATGGTGATCAGCAGCGGCTGCCATGGAGTCGAGGGGTTTTGTGGCTCGGCGATCCAGATCGATCTGCTGGGCGACGAGCGATGGGTCCGCTGTACCGAGGCGCCAAGCCTCGCGGTGCTGTACCTGCATGGACTGAACCCCTATGGTTTTTCCTGGATACGCCGGACGACCCATGAAAACGTCGACCTGAACCGCAACTTCCTCGATTTCAGCCGTCCCCTGCCGGATAACCCCGGCTACCGTGCCATCGACCACCTGCTGCTGCCCCGAGCCTGGCCGGCTGGCATCGGTCAGAGTGCCCGGCTGATGCTGTTCGCCGCACGCCATGGCCGCCAGGCCCTGCAGCAAGCCATCACCCGTGGCCAGCATAGCCATCCCGATGGCCTGTTCTTCAGCGGCCTGGAACCCACCTGGAGCAACCTGAAAATCCGCCAGATCCTGCGCCAGCACGCCCAACGGTGTCGACGCATCGGCTGGATCGACATCCATACCGGCCTTGGCCCCAATGGTGTAGGCGAACGCATCTACAAGGGCCGTGCCAGCGCCGCCGACCTGCAACGGGCACAAGACTGGTGGGGCCCGCAGGTGACCAACAGCTTCGATGGCAGCTCCACGTCCGCCCAGCTCGACGGCACCCTGGACCTGGCCGTGATGCAAGAATGCCCCCAGGCGCAATACAACGGCTTGACCCTGGAATATGGCACCCTGCCCGGCCCTCAGGTGCTCAACGCCTTGCGCGCCGAGCAATGGCTGGAATGCAACCCCCAGGCCTCGCGCACGCGCCACGAACAGATCAAGCGCCAGATGCGCGACGCGTTCTATGACAACCGTACGCAGTGGAAACAGCAGGTCCTGCAGCAGGCTCGTGAGGTTTGCGACCTGACCCTCGCCGCCCTGATGGAGGCATTCGATCCGCGCTGACGAACGCCCTGTCACGGCTGGGCAGCACTGCCATTGGGCTCCAGCGGCGGCAACTGGCCTTCGATTTGCCGCCCCAGGTAATACACCCCCGCCATGACCCCGTGCTCAGGATCGTGCAGGTGCTTGAGCCAGGCCTGGTCGAACGCGGTTCCCAAATCACGACGGGTCTCGGCCTGCAGGTCCGGGCGCGCATTGTCCTGCACCAGCGCCCGAACTCC
Organism: Pseudomonas sp. KCJK8993; assembly: GCF_046230915.1. Taxonomy (NCBI): domain Bacteria; kingdom Pseudomonadati; phylum Pseudomonadota; class Gammaproteobacteria; order Pseudomonadales; family Pseudomonadaceae; genus Pseudomonas; species Pseudomonas sp. KCJK8993. The sequence continues at coordinate 5,593 of NZ_JBJJLO010000137.1, read as the reverse complement.
GGCTACCCCCACCGAAATCAGCGCTCCCGCCACCCGCCCCACGGCCGCTGCCACGGCTCCGGCCACGCCTCGCCCGGCAAACTGGGCCTGGAGTTTTTCGCTGGTCTGCACGGCCACCCGGGGCACGCCCGATGCCGTGCTGGCCGGCTCGGCCTGCGCCGGCGGCTGGAGCTTGTGCAACAGCGCGCCATAGACCGGCAAGCGGGCGATGGGCTCCACTTGCAGCAACTGCCGAAGGGTGGCTCGCTGGCCAGGCTCGGGGCCCAGGTCGATGGCCGTGACCCGCTCCAGATGCTGGTCCAGCTGCGGTGCGGGCAACTGGTGGCGGCGGCTGGTCACCGCCACCTGCTGGCGCAGCAACTGCACGTAGAATTCCATGGCTTGGGCGGTGATCTGGCCGGCATCGATCTCCAGCGCCACCGGTTCCAGGACTCGCTCCTGGTATTGCTGCTGCAAGTAACCGGCCAGGCGCCTGGAAGCCTGCTCGCTGTCGCCCCGGCTGTTGAGCGAATACCAGCCAACCTTCAGCGACAGCCATTCCTGGGTCCAGTAGCCGCTGAACCAGGGCAGGAAGTTTTCGTCGGTCTGCTGGTAGACCCGGGTCCGCCAATGCTCCATGGAACCCCGGGCGTAGACTTCGGCCTGTTCGGTGGCGGAACGCGAAGCCGCCAGCAGCTCACTGTCGACCTGGAGCCAGACGGCCGGGGCCACCGCGGGTTGCACCGTCGGCTCGGGCACGCGGCTGGCGCAACCGGCCAGGATCAGCAGCGCGAGGCCGATGCCCACTGATCTTGCGTACGCACAGAGTCCTGTCGGAGAGCACAAGATGGGTACCTCCTGGCAACGCAGCGTCGGGCCCGGTCTCCCGACCTTTTTGCAGTATAGGTAGCGCAACACCGGTATATTGCCCGCCGGCGCCCCCGCCACGGACGCTCTCCCCACAAGGACTCTTCATGCTCTACCGCATCGCCGCCGACAGCCTGGTGCTGTTCCACCTGTCCTTCATCCTCTTCGTACTGCTGGGCGGCCTGCTGGTGCTCCGTCACCCTCGGCTGATGCTGCTGCACCTGCCGGCGGCGGCCTGGGGCGTGGCCGTGGAAGTGGGGCACCTGGAATGCCCGCTGACCCGCTGGGAGAACCTGCTGCGCCATGCTGCCGGCCAGCAAGGTTATGAGGCCGGGTTCATCGAGCACTACCTGATCCCGCTGATCTACCCCGCGGGGTTGACCCCGGGTATCCAGGTGGGACTCGGCGGCGTGGTGCTGCTGATCAACCTGTCGGTGTACGCCTGGCTGCTCCGACGCTGGCTGCGCCGGCGCCACGGCTGAAGCCCATGGGGCTGGCCACTGGCCCCGATTTGGCGCGCAACGGACAAGCAGGCCATCCAGGCCGTCGCTACGCGGCATCTGCTGCTGTTCATCGCGGCAACGACCCCGTCCCACCCTGGCCTTGGCTGGCAGAACGCCCTGGTCCTGGGCCGTGGGCACTTCGGGCCTGGGCCAGAACACTGGCGCTCTAAGGTTCCGCCAGCTGCGCGCAAGCCTCGCCCAGGGCCTGCCAGGTGGCTTCGTCGGCCGGGATCAGGTGTTCGATGCGCAGCGAGGCGACCGTGATGTCCTGGGGCATGCCGAAGGTGGTGAAGGTGGACAGGAACCGCAGTTCGCCCTGGGGCCCACGGACCCGAGTCAGCAGCAGCGGCGCCGACACTTCGGCCGCATCCACCGCCAAAGGCACCGGCAGGGTCGCCAGTAGCGCCGCCAAGCCGGGAGCCTCGCCGGCCTCCCGGGATGCCCGCTGCCAGGCCACCTGGCGGATCTGCTCGGCATTGATCAGGCAATCCCCCAAGCCTGCGGGCGCCAACAGCGTCACCAGCAGGTTGAAGCCTTCGCCCAGCGCTTGCCGGGGCAGGCCCAGCAACTGGAACAACGCCTGGGTCGCCCGATTGGCCACCAGCACTTGCCAGCCGCTGTCGATGACGATCGCCGGCGCCGGGTTGTTGGCTTCCAGCAAATGCAGCAACGCCGTGCGCACCGGGGCCAACCCCGGATCGCTCAGTGGCAGCGCGGCGTAACGCGGCGCGTACCCGGCGGCGAGAAAAACCCGGTTGCGCACTTCCAGGGGCGTTTCCAGGGTATCCAGAAGGCGCTGCAACAAGGCCGGGCTGGGTTGTGCCCGACCGGTCTCGACGCAGCTCAGGTGCCGTTGCGACAAGCCGGCCTGCAAGGCCAGGTCCAGCTGGCTCAGGCGCGCCTGATGGCGCAGCCGGCGCAACTGCATGCCTACGGCCTGCCGGTCGACGCGGGAATGCTCGAGGGTATCGGTCATGGAGACGGCCATCCTTTACGTCTGCGCGCTCAACGCAGGGTCTTGCAGAAGATCAGTTCCGGATCCTGCTCGTCGAGGTTTTCGATCACCCCGCTGGGGAGGAACCCGGCCTTGGCGATCATGGCCTGGGAGGCCTGGTTCGACTGGTTGCAAGAGATGAACAGCCGTGGGGTACGACACGCCTGCTCGGCGGCCATGAGCAAGCGCAGCGCCACCCCCTGGCGTTGCTGCCAGGGGGCCACCACCACCAGCGCGACGAAGCCGTATTCGAAGAACTCATGGTTGAGCAGCAGATAGCCGACGACTTGCCCGTGCGCCACCTCGACCCAGCCCTCGCCCCGGGCGACGGCCTCGTCGACCTGCCGCCCCCGGGCCGGATGCTGGCGGGCGTAGGGATCGCACGCGAGCATGGCCGGCACATCCGCGGGGTCGGCCAGGCGAATCGATCGGCCAGCGCCGGCTGCTGGGTTCGGCTGGTGGGTGCTCATGGTGGTTCGGTCCTTGAAGAGAGGGGCATGGGCTCTAGCACAACGCATCGCTGCGCGGCTGTCTATGACCTGCGGGGTCATTGAGTGGCGCAGCGCTCGCCACTTAGCCTGTTGGCCTGACATTGTTCAAGGAGTTTTACCGTGCAAACCACCTTCTGGATGCTCTGTGTCGCGCTGTTCGCCGGCCATGAACTGGACGCCGTGGCCCGGGCCGAATGGCGCCTGCTCTATGGCCTGCGCGACCTCGAACCGGCGCTGGCCCAGCAGTTGTTCATCGCCTTGCACGTGCCCCTGGGCGTCGCCTTGATGGCCCTGGCCGGACACCCCCGGGATAGCCTGCGGCACAGTACCCGGCGGGCCCTGGCCGGGTTCGCGGTGATCCATGCCGGGCTGCATTACCGCCTGCAAGAGCACCCGCTGTACCTGTTCGATTCGCTGCTGTCCCAGGGACTGATCCATGCCTGCGCGGGTGCCGGCCTGGGCTACCTGCTGCTGGACTGGCGAACCCGGCATCCGCGATTCGCCAATGCCCACCGCCCCTGATCGAGGAACACCCATGCCCCGCCCCTACCCCGCGCTCCTGGCCTTGCTGGCTTTCAGCGGCTACACCCTGTTCACCCTGCTGCAGGCCGAGCAATCGCTGCTGCAGTTCGGCCTGCAGCTGATGTCGCGCCCGGACACCGCGCAAGTGGTGATCGACCTGTACCTGATGGCCATCCTGGCCGGACTGTGGATGCTGCGCGATGCCCGCGCCCGTGGACGATCGGCGAGTTCGGTATGGCCCTACCTGCTGCTCACCGCCGTGTTCGTCTCCATCGGCCCGCTGCTGTACCTGGTGGTCTGTGGCTGGCGGGACCGACGCCAGCCCGGGAACGGCTGAAGCCGGGGCTCAGATCAGGCGCTGGATCTGCTTGTGGCGCCAAACCAGCTTGAAGTAGCTGACCTGCAGTACCAGCATCGCCAGGTAGGCCACCGGGAACGCCATCCACACCCCTTGCAGGCCGAACTGCGCATCCAGCAGGTAGGCCGCCGGCAACTGCACGCCGAGGATGCAGAAGATCGAGATCGCCACCGGCATCAGCACCGTGCCGCTGGCGCGCATGATGCCGCCGACCACCGCCTGGAAGCCGAACACCAGCAGGCTCCAGAGCATGATGTGCAACAGGTGCCCGGCCTGGGCCAGGGCCGTCGGGTCGATGATGAACACCCCCAGTAGCCAGTGGGAAACCAGGTAGCCCAGCAGCACCAGGGCGCCGGTCAGGCACAGGTTGATCAGCAGCCCGGTGCGCAGGATCGGGGCGATGCGCTCCAGGCGCCCGGCGCCGATGGCCTGGGCCCCGAGGATCGAGGCGGTGATGGCGATCGACAGCGCCGGGAACTGCACATAATTGACGATCTGGGTCACCGCGCCATAGGCCGCGGTGGCCTGGGAACCGTGGTGGTTGACCAGCGCCAGGATCACCAGCTCCGACAACGAGATCACCACCATCTGCACCCCGGTGGGCAGGCCGATGCGCAGCACCTTGGCCAGGATCGCCCGGTCCAGCCGCAACGCCGCGAACAGTGCCCGGTCGAAAGCCAGCGGATGAGGCTGGCCCCGCAAGCGCCAGACCAGAAAGCCCATGGCGCTGAGGTTACTGGCCAGCCCGGCGAAGGCCGCACTCTGGATCCCCAGGGGCGGCAAGCCCAGCCAGCCTTGGATCAGCGCCGGGGTCAGGAGCAGGCCCACCAGGGTCGAGACGATCAGCGCCAGCAACGGCGACAGGGTATCGCTGACGCCCCGCAGCAACTGGGTGAAGAGCACGAAGACCAGCAGCAACGGCAAGATCAGCATCATCACCCGGGCATAACCCACCGCGTCATCCAGCACGTCCGCCGGGGTGCCCAGGCCCTGCAGCGCCGGCCGGGCGAAGAGCATGCCCGGCAGCGCCCCCACCAGGCCGATCATGGCCCCGAGCAACAGGGTGCTGCCGGCCACCGACTTGACCGCATCCAGCTCCCGGGCGCCCCAGGCCTGGCCGATCAGCACCGAGGCCCCGGCCCCCAGGCCGATCACCAGGGCGATGAAGAAAAACAGGATGGGGAACATGCCCGACACCGCCGCCAGGGCCTGGGTCCCCAGCAACTGACCGATGTAGATCCCGTTGAGGGTGCCGGAGAAAGACTGCAAAAAATTCGACAGCACCATGGGCAGCAGGAAGATCAGGTACACCTGCCAGAGCGGTCGCTGGGGGTAATGGACATGGAGCGGGCAACCTCGAATCAGGAATGCGAAAGAGCCGCGAAAGGACCCGGGGAATTTGCCGGCCGGGTGTTCCACTCGGATCTACCGTGGGCACACGCGGCCAGCGAGGGATCAGCGGTTCACATCGACCACGACCCGTCCACGGATCGTGCCAGCGAGCAGCTCATGGGCAACCTCGATGGCCTCGCCCAGCGCCACTTCGCGGGTGATCAGTTCCAGGTGCTCAAGGTCGACCTCGGTGGCCAACCGCTGCCAGGCATGGACCCGTTCCTGGTAGGGCCGGGTCACGCTGTTGATGCCCAGCAGGCTGACCCCACGCAGGATGAAAGGTGCCACCGAGGCCGGAAAGTCCATGCCCTGGGCCAACCCGCAGGCGGCCACCAGGCCATCGGCGGCGGTACCGGCGCAGACGTTGGCCAGGGTATGGCTGCCCACCGAATCGATGGCCGCCACCCAGCGCTCCTTGGCCAGTGGTCGTCCCGGCTGCGACAGCTCGGCACGCTCGATCACCTGGCTGGCGCCCAGTTGCCGCAGG
>NZ_JBJJLO010000136.1:0-15887 GCF_046230915.1 Pseudomonas sp. KCJK8993 | reverse complement strand
ACGCCATTTATTTGACGGCCATGTTCAGCTTCTCAGAGGGATGGGTATGAAGAACGGATTTTTCAGCGCCCGGCGGCAGCTAGCCGCATTGTCGTTTCCTGGATCCTGCCGGCAACCGGAGTTGTCGAGAGCAGCCTCATGAGGTGGCGTCGAACCTTCCAGGCAAGGATCGTCGGGGTACTGGCACTGTTGCTCCTGGTGCTGATCGCCGCGGTGTATTTCGCGGTCAAGGCCGCCACTACCCAGGCGGTGGAGCGCCAGGCGCAATTGCAGTTGAAGACCGGCACCCGGGTCTTCGAACGTTTGCTGGATTCTCGCGGGCGCAACCTGCAATACGGCATCGACTGGCTGGTGGGGGATGCCGAGTTTCGCCGCGCGGTGATCAGCGGCAGGCCGGTGGATATCCTCGCGGCCCTGGCCCAGCACCGGGGTGGCATTCGCTCCAGCGAGATGTTCGTCCTGTCCCCGGAAGGCCGGGTCATCGCCAGTACCCTGCCAGCCATCGGTCGCGACCAGGCCTTCCCCTATGACCAGGCGTTGCGTCGGGCCCTGCGCCACGACATCCACATGCTGCTGGTGGCGATCCAGGACCGGCCCTACCTGCTGGTCCAGGGTGAAGTGCTCGAGCCGTTGCCGATCGCCCGGGTGGTCATGGGGTTTCCCATGGACGAGTCCTTCGCCCAGGAACTGCGCTCGATGAGCAACCTCGAGGTCTCGTTCCTGGCGGTGGACGGACAACGCTCCGGCGAGTTGTTCAGCACCCAGCCGGAGGTGTTCTGGTCGGCCATCATCAACATCTTGCATGACTCGTTGTGGCAACCGTTGCCGCAGTTGAGCGAACTCCATGGTCAGCGCTTCCTCAACCAGGCGCTGCAATTGGCCAATACCGACGACGAAGGCGACCCACGGGTCATGGCCCTGCTGCAGAGCCCCATGGAGCAGGCCCTGGAAGCCTTCGCACCGTTGGACCGGGAGTTCTTGTGGATCGCCGGCGTGGCGCTAATCGCATCGCTGTTCTGCGCCTTGTTGATGGCGCGCTGGGTGGCCCGGCCTCTGGAGGACCTGGCCCAGGCGGCCCGGCGCATCGGTTCCGGCAATTACCAGGCGCCGGTAGCGATCAAGCGCAGCGATGAGTTCGGAGTGCTGACCGATGCCTTCAACGCGATGCAGAGCGCCATCGCCACCCGCGAGCGACAACTGGCCCATAACGCCCTGCACGACCCACTGACCGGGTTGCCCAACCGGGTCCTGGCCATCGAGCGTTTGAGCAAGGCCATTGCCGAGCGGCGCAACGTGGTGCTGCTGTACCTGGGGATCGACAATTACCGGGCGATCAACGAAGGCTTCGGTGCCGAAGGCCTGGAGCAGATGTTGGGCGAGCTCAGCTGGCGCTTGCGGGAAGTGTTGTCCCAGGGCGATACGGCGGCGCGCATCACCTCCAGCGAGTTCCTGCTGTTGCTGGAGAACACCGAGCTCACTGGCGCCATCGCCATGGCCGACCGGCTCCATGGCCTGCTCAGCCGGCCGCAGCTGATCCAGGGCGATGAAGTCAGATTGCAGATCTGCGTGGGGGTGGCGGTGTACCCGGCCGATGGCCAGTCGGCCGAAGAGCTGATCAGCCGTGCGGCCATCGCCCGCCACGACGCCTCGCTCAAGCCGGGTTACCTGCAGGTCTACCAGCAGGACCGCGACCTGGCCCATCAGCGGCAGATCAGCCTGATTCGCGACTTGCGACGTGCCGCCGCCGAGGGCGAGCTGTTCCTGTTGTTCCAGCCCAAACTGGACCTGCGCCGGGATTACCTGCACCAGGCCGAAGCCCTGTTGCGCTGGCAGCACCCGGTGTTCGGCGTGGTGCCCCCGGCGGAATTCATTCCCCTGGCCGAGCGTACCGGCAGCATGCACAGCCTGACGACCTGGGTCATCGAGGCCTGCATCCGCCAGTTGGCCGAATGGAATCGCCGGGCCCTGCCGGTGCGCCTGTCATTGAACATTTCGGCCCGGGATCTGGAAGACAGCGGCCTGGTGGACCGGGTCAGCCAGTGCCTGGACCGTTATCAGGTGGTGGCCGAGCAACTGGTCTTCGAGATCACCGAAAGCGCCATCATGCGTCATCCGGAAGAATCCCTGGCGGTACTCCAGCGCCTGCGTGGCTGTGGCATCAGCCTGTCGGTGGATGACTTCGGCACCGGCTACTCGTCCCTGGCGCAATTGCAGCGCCTGCCGGTGCAGGAGCTGAAGATCGACCAGTCGTTCATCCGTAATCTGGACGAAACCAGTGGGGATGCGGTGATCGTGCGCTCGACCATTGAAATGAGCCACAAGCTGGGGCTCAAGGTGGTGGCCGAGGGGGTGGAGTTCGAGCATTGCCTGAGGCTGCTGGAGAACTGGGGGTGCGATACCGTACAGGGTTACCTGATCAGCCGACCGCTGATTACCGAAGCCTTCGAACGCTGGTTGCTCAAGGCACGGGTCTCGAGCTGAAGGCCGGGGGCTGACTCTGCCATCGTCCGGCGGATCAACAGGGAGCGGTCTCGGCCTTGGCCAGCAGGCTGTGCAGCTCGGGTTCGACCTGGTCTTCGGGGAGCTGGGCCATGACCTCGCGGACGGGCAATGCATAGCGTCGTTCGATGACTATTTCCGCCCAGTCCAGTTCATAGATCGCCATGATCCGCACATCCAGGTACGGCGACTCTTCCAGCAGGCGTTTCAGCAGCTCGATGGCTTGCGGGCTGCGCAGTTCCCCCAGGGCGGCGGCGCAGCGTTGCTGCCAGTACTCGGGCTGATCCAGGAGCATCGCGTCAAGGCGTTGCCATTGCGTTGGGGTAAAGGCCCGCAGCACGCCCTTGCCCACATGCTCGGTGATGTATTCGTTCCAGTTGGTGGATTCGCTGTCGCCGATCCAGCGTTGCAATTGTTCGAGCATGTCTTCGGGTACTGCGGTGTGCATGTTTTCTCCAGCGTAGCCGCCAGGCCTGGGCACATCGGGTCGGTGGGGCAATGGGCGGTTCAGCCGTTGCCGGCGAACTTCACTGCCGCCGCGGCCCGGGAGGGCACCTTCAGGGCGTGCAGCAGCGACGAGACGTGGATGCGCACGGTGAACGGCGAGATGTCCAGTTCCCGGGCGATTTCCTTGTTGGTCTTGCCCTGGGCGATCAGGCGCAGCACTTCCTGCTGACGGGTGGTGAGGGCGCTGAGTTCGGTGCAGGCATCCAGGGGCAGCAGCAGGCCGGAGGGCGCGTACTTGACCACCACCTCGCCCTGGCGGATGTCGAGGATCGCCTGGGCGATCTCCTCGGGGCAGATGTTCTTGCCGATGAAACCGTCGGCGCCGGCGGCCATGACTTCACTGATCAGGTCCTGATTGTCGACCATCGACACCACGATGATCGAGGTCCTGGGCAGTTGCCGGCGCAACTCGGCGATCATGCTCACCGAGGTCAGCCCGGGAAAGCGCAGGTCGAGGATCAGCGAGTCCGGCTCCTCGCCATTGCCGGCCAGGGCCTGCACGGCCGCCAGGTCGCCGGCTTCTTCGAGGACCGCCTCGGGCAGCAGGCGCTGGACGGTGCGCAGCATGCCCTCGCGAAACAGGGGATGGTCGTCGGCGACGATGATCCTGCATGTCATGTCTTGAAGCTCCTTGAAACAATCAGTCCTGGGGCCATGCTACCTTGGCAGGTCGGCACTGTACCTGCCCGCTGGTCGTGTCCGATACCACGTATTGCCAGCGAGGCACCGTGCCGGTGTCCCGAACAAGGAGTCGGTTGCATGAAAGTCGAAAAGGACAGTGAGCTCGACCAGGCCACGTTGCGCATCATCGTCGCCAGTTGCGCGCTGGTCTACGTGATCATCACCAGTTGCCTGCCGGGGCAGGATTTCGACACCTACCTGCCGGTGATCATCTACATCATCGTCTTCACCCTGGTATCCATCGGGCTGCGCATGGCCATCGCCCGCTGGCCGGGGCATTACCCGGCCCGGCGAATCCTGGGGATCATCTACGACTACACCGGCACCTGCTTCGGCCTGGTGGTGGGTGGCGAGGGCGCCCTGCCCATCTATGCGGTGATGGTCTGGGTCAACCTGGGCAACGGCATGCGCTTCGGTTCGCGCTACCTGGCCATCGCCACCGTCCTGGCGCTGTTCGCGTTGTTCATGGTCTACCTGCTGACCCCGTACTGGCGAAGCCACCCCTACATGGTGCTGATGCTGATGGTCACCAGTACCGTGATCCCGATCTATGCCCATATCCTGCTCAAGCGCACCCGACTCGCCTCCGAGCAAGCCATTGCCGCCAACCTGGAAAAATCGCGTTTCCTGGCCCAGGCCAGCCATGACCTGCGCCAGCCGATCCACTCCATCGGCCTGTTCACTGCCTGCCTGCGCGAGGCCAACCTCGGCCAGGAGGAGCGGCGCCTGGTGGACAACATCGACCGTTCGCTGCTCAACGTGTCGCAGTTGTTCCGCTCCATCCTGGATCTCTACACCCTGGACAACGGGCGTGTGCAACCCAAGCACGAAACCGTGCACCTGGGGCAGTTGCTGCGTGACCTGATACGGCAGAACGCCGAGGCGGCGCGCTGGGCCGGGGTCGAGCTGCGGCTGCGGCCGTGCAACCACTGGGTACGCATCGATCCCGGGTTGCTGGCGACCATGGTGCAGAACGTTTTGTCCAACTGCTTCAAGTATGCGCCGCAGGGACCCGTGCTGATTGGCGTGCGCCGCCGTGGCCAGGGCCTGGCCATCGAGATCCACGACCGTGGGCGGGGCATCGCCGAAGAGCACCTGCCGCGGATCTTCGAAGAGTTCTACCGGGTCCGCCAGTTGCGCGACAAGGACGTCGAAGGCGTGGGCCTGGGGTTGTCCATCGTCAAGCGCCTGGGGCATCTGGTGGACCTGGAGGTGCGCCTGCGCTCGCGGGTCGGCCATGGCACCAGCGTGACCCTGTCGGGCCTGCAACCGGCCGCGCCGCAGCAGTTGCGGCGCCACGACGAGGCGTTGCAGAACGGCCTGCTGAGCGGATTGCGGGTGTGCCTGGTGGAGGATGACCGCAACGTGCTGCTGGCGACTTCGGCACTGCTGGAGCGCTGGGGCTGCGTGGTCCAGGCCGAGGCCTCGGCCGAGGAGCTGGTCACCGATTGCGACATCATCGTCGCCGACTATGACCTGGGCACTCGGCTCTCGGGCATCGAGTGCATCGATAACATCCGCCAGCAGCGGGGCTGGGAAGTGCCGGCGCTGATCATCACCGGCCACGATGTCGAGAAGATCCATGCCGCGCTGCACGATCGCAACATCGCCATCCTGTCCAAGCCGGTGCGGCCGGTGGAACTGCGCGCCACCTTGCGCGCCCTGCGCGAGACGCCGATGGCGGCCCCTCAAAAGAGCGCGGTGGCAGGAGCCGCTACCAGGTCCGGCATGGGATGAGCAGGGGGTAGTTGGTCATGGTCAGCTTCTTGTTCTCGCCACTGGCGAGTTCGACGAAGTCATCCAGCATGCCCGAGTACGAAGAGATCGAGCTGCGCTCGGTGTAGTAGTGAGTGGTCACCGGCCCATAGTTGGTGTTGCTCTGGCCAGTGCCCACGTACTCGTTCCAGCGGCTGGTGCCGTACACCATGTCCTGGCCCTGGACGAAGTACCGGCCCGGTTGCAGACCGGTGAACTGGAAGATGCCGTTGCCGTCGGTGCGGGTCACCCGGTGCACGGCCACGGCCTCGGGGACCATGCTCACCGGTGCGCCTTCGGGTTGGGACGCGCGCAACTTGTGCCAGGCCTGCAGGTGCGGGGTGACCGGGTAGAGATAGATCTTGACGTCGCGGCTGTCCTCGATGCCGTCGTTGCCGACGATGCAGAACTTGCCGGTGAGGGTGGCCGTGCCCGGTTGCAGGGCCGCGCGTGCGGCCTGGGTGTCGAAGGGGACGTCGGGGTATTGCACGGTGGGGATCTTCACCGATGGGTATTCGTCCAGGGTTCGTCCCTGGCGCGGGGCGCAGGCGCTCAGGGCACAGGCGAGCAGCACCGTACCGGTGACCATGATTAGGCGGGATGTCATGACGGAGGGACCTTTGCAGGGAGTCGTGCGTTCGCGCGGCATAGCCCTGTGTCGGGGCTCGTCGCGAGTTTCCGGGATGGTCGCTTTATTCCTTGTTGCACTCGGCGGGCATCGAGATCACCCCGCCCATGCTGGCAAAGGCAACCATGCCGCCGGAGGCCAGCACGCAGTTGTAGCCACCGGCGCTGGTGTTGGCGGTGAAGTAGGTCTGGCTGTTGTCGCTGCGTACATTCGAGACGCTGGTCACGTTCTTGCCGATGGTGAGTTGGGCGCGGTTCTTCAGGTCGTCGTTGCTGGGGCTGGCGACGGCGCAGCCGGCGAGCGCGACTACCAGGCCGCTGAGCAGGGTGAAGGAACGGACGTTGGGATGGAGTTTCATGATGACGCTTCCTTGGTGTTGTAGTTTCTTTCCACGGCGCAGCCGTCCCCCGCACCGCAGGACGGCGGTGGTGGTGGGAACGAGGTGGTTGGCCAAAACTATAGCGTCGGGGGAGGGGGAGGGTCGATTAGCACAGATGGGCTAATGTCCCTTTGCAATTACGCAGGTTGGCAGGGTCAATCGGCCAGTTGTTCCTGCAGGCGGCGGCCCAGTACATCCAGCAAGTCGCAGCCATCACGCAAGGGGATGACGCACAGTTGGGCGAAGTCCTGGAGTAATTGCGGATTGCCACCGAGGTGGTCCTGGCTGGCGATGCTTTCCAGCAGCTGGGTCGCGGCACGGATACGGTGGATGGCCGCTTCGTGCAGGGCATCCAGCGGGGCCTGGGTGTCCACCAGCAGGGCGGGGATGTCGTAGTCGTTGCTGGTGAGAGGCATGAAGCGCCTGGGGGAGTGTGGGGTGTCGTCGTCCATTGCCTGGGGCCTGCCCGGTGATCCTGCCGACCTTAAAGGCAGGTGGTCGCAGGGAACAAGGTGATGCTGTTCTCTGTGAGCTGTAGGACTTTTCAAAACCCATGGCCGTAGCCGCTGCCGAGCTTGTGAGGCTGCGCCAAGGCCCGTAGGGCCTTCCTGTGTCTGCGTCCGCTGCGCGGCCCTACGCAGCCTGCGGCAGCGGCTACACGAAGCAGCTCTGACTCGGTGGTAGCTATTACACGAAGGCATGTGAGGGCGAGCACAAAAAAAGGCGGCTACCCGCAGGTAGCCGCCTTTTCAGTTGCTGTCAGGGGTTATTCCGACAGTTTGTAGGCAATGATGTAGTCGCCCATCTTGGTGCCCAGGGAGCCGTGGCCGCCCACGACCACCAGCACGTACTGCTTGCCATCCTTGCCGGTGTAGCTCATCGGCGTGGCCTGGCCGCCGGCTGGCAGGCGGGATTTCCACAGCTCCTTGCCGTTCTTCACGTCATAGCCACGGATGTACTGGTCCAGGGTGCCGCTGAGGAAGCCCACGCCGCCGGCGGTGACCATGGAACCGCCCATGCTCGGTACGCCCATCGGCAGGCCGATCGGGATCGGCGAGCTGTCACGGCTGGTGCCGTTCTTGTGCTTCCACACCACCTTGTTGGTGGTCAGGTCGATGCCGGCGACGTAGCCCCAGGCCGGCGCCTGGCAAGGCACGCCGAGCGGCGACATGAACGGATGCATGATCACTGCATAAGGAGCGCCGGTGTTGGGTTGTACGCCCGAGGTCTCGCTTTCGCGCTTGCTGCCGGCGGCCACTTCGGCGCGCGGCACCAGCTTGGACACGAAGGCCATGTAGTTCGGGCTGGTGAACAGCAGCTGGCGTACCGGATCCAGCGAGACGCTGCCCCAGTTGAACACGCCGACGTTACCCGGATAGACCAGGCTGCCCTGCACCGATGGCGGGGTGTACTGGCCGTCATAGCGCAGCTCCTTGAACTGGATGCGGCACAGCATCTGGTCGAACGGAGTGGCGCCCCACATGGCTTTTTCATCCAGTGGCGGGTTCAGCAGGTTCAGGTCCGAGCGAGCCTGGGTCGGCGCGGTATGGTCGCCTTCCACGGCACCGGTCGGCGCCGGGATCTCGCGGATCGGCACGATCGGGGTGCCGTCGCGACGGTCCAGCACATACAGGCTGCCTTGCTTGGTCGGCTGGATCAGCGCCGGCTTGATGCCGTCCGCGGTCTTCATGTCCAGCAGGGTTGGCTGGCTGCCCACGTCCATGTCCCACAGGTCGTGGTGGGTGAACTGGTAGTTCCAGCGCAGCTTGCCGGTATCGATATCCAGGGCCACGGTGCCGGCGCTGAACTTCTCGGCGCCCGCGCTGCGGTTGCCGCCCCATTGGTCGGGCATCTGGTTGCCCAGTGGCAGGTAGACCAGGCCCAGTTTCTCGTCGACGCTGGCCAGGGACCACATGTTCGGCGAGTTGCGAGTGTAGGTCTTGCCTTCAGGCAGCGGCGTGGTTTCGTCGGGGTTGCCCGAGTCCCAGTTCCAGACCAGGTGGCCGTCGTGCACGTCGAAGGCACGGATGACCCCGGACGGCTCGTTGGTCGACTCGTTATCGGTCACGTGACCGCCGATGATCACCAGGTTGCGGGTGATGGCCGCCGGCGAGGTGGAGTAGTAGCCACCGGGAGTGAACGGGCCGATGCCGGCCTTGAGGTCCACGGCGCCCTTGTTGCCGAAGTCTTCGCAGACCTTGCCGGTGTCGGCGTTGATGGCGATCAGGCGCGCGTCGGCGGTTGGCAGGAACAGGCGGCGTGGGCAACTGGTGGCGATGGCCTGGCCGGCGGGGGACAGCGGTGCCGGACGGCTGATGGCGTCGGAGTTCTGGTAGTTGGCTTCGTCGTAGTACGACACGCCACGGCAGGTCATGTGGGCCCAGCCACGGAAGTCGTCACCGTTGGGGCCTTGGATCTGCGGGTCGAAACGCCAGATTTCCTTGCCGGTATCCGGGTCCAGCGCCAGTACCTTGCTGTGGGCGGTGCAGGCATAGAGCATGCCGTTGGCCTTGAGCGGAGTGTTCTGGTTGGTGATTTCCACCGGGTCCTTGGCGGTCGGCATGTCGCCGGTGCGGATGCGCCAGGCTTCCTGCAGCTTGCCCAGGTTGGCCGGAGTGATCTGCTTGAGCGGCGAGTAGCGGTCCCCGAATTCGGTACGGCCGTAGGCCTGCCAGTCGCCATCCGGTATGGCCGGTGCGGTACTGGCCATGTCCGCGCTGTCACGGCCCAGGTCGCCGGAGATTTCCCCGGGGTTGGTGAACTGGCTGCCGATGGCGGCGCCACCCGCCAGGACCACGGCCACGCTCAGGGCGGCGGTGCCCATGGGGGCCGGGCCATCACGCAGCAGTGGGCGACGGAACCAGGGCAGCAGCAAGACCACGCCCAGGGCGAACCACAACGACAGGCGCGGTACCAGTTGCCACCAGTCCAGGCCGATTTCCCACAGCGACCAGAGGGTGCTGGCGAACAGCACCAGCGCATACAGGCCCAGTGCCGCGCGTTTGCCGGCCAGCAACAGCAGGCCGGTCAGCGTCAGGCCGATACCGGCCAGGACGTAGTACAGCGAGCCGCCGAGCATGCTCAGCTTGATCCCCCCGGCCAGCAAGGCCAGGCCCATTAGCAGCAGCAAGATCCCGAGCAGGCTTGGTAGCAAGCGGCTCGGGCTCGAAGCGCCCTCTGTGCTCATAGTGTGGTTCTCCGTGACGTTAAGAATGTACCCGCGCATGTTCACTGTAGATGACGTTCAGGCGCGGGCTTGGTTCAGCAGGAAAGTGGATGGCGCCGGCTTTTTTTGCCGGCGGGCCTCAGAACGAACTCTGCAGCTTGATGCCGCCGATCAGCGCGTCGTCCACCTGGTTCACGCCGCCGGGGTGGCGGATGTATTGCAGGTTGGGGCGCACGGTCAGCCAGTTGGCCAGGTGCACGCCGTAGTACAGCTCGGCGCTGTACTCGGTGTCCTGGGGCGGCAAGTAGCCCGGGTTGTCGTAGTCGTACAGCGCGCGGGCCTGGTTGCTGGCCTGGGCGTTCTTGCGGTAGGCCGGGTTGACATGGACCCGGGCCAGGGCGAAGCCGATATCGTCCTTGGCCCGGGCGTCGAACGGCCCCTTGTAGACCAGGCCAGCCTGGACGTAGTTGTCGATGGCGTTGGTCTTCTTGTCATGGGCGGTGACGTTGGCGAACAGGCTCAGGCCCCGGGACTGGTCGCTGGCCAGGCTGGTGATCTGCTGTTGCACGCCCAGCCACAGGCCGTGCTTGCTCGAACTGCTGCGGTAGGCCTCACCGGTCAGCGCGGCGGGCTGGCCATTGCGGTCTTTATAGGTGTCGGTGGCCTTGGCGCTGCTGTAGTAGTAGCCGGCGCGGTATTCCCCGGGCAGGCCATTGAGCCGTGGAGTCCAGACCAGCTCCACCGGCAGCAGGGTGCCCTGGGTGCCGCTGCCGCTGAGCTTGAAGCCGTTGTCGCGGTCCAGGTTCGAAGGGTTCTGCTCGTAGGCGCCAACCTGGGCATAGAGCTCGGGGGTCAGGTGGTACTTGATGCGCAGGGCCCACTGGCTGACCGGCCAGTTGTACCAGACGCTGCCAGCCCAGTTGCCCACTTGCGAGCCGCAGAACGCCAGGTTCTGGAAGTCGCAGGGGAAGCTGTTGAAGTCTTCGCCCTGGCCGAAGCGACCGGCCTTGATGTCCAGCTTCTGGTCGAAGAACTTCTGCTGGTACCACATCTGGGTCAGGCGCCAGGTCTGGCCGCGACCCCAGACTTCCTGGGCCGAGGTGAAACCGCCGACCCGTGGGTCGTTGATCCGGTCGTTGCTGATGTTGTCGCCATTGCGCTTGGTCACGGTCAGCTGGAACTCGGCATCGTGCCAGCCGAGGATCTTCTGCAGGTCCAGGTGGCTGCCGAAGGCGAACTGGTCGCTGTAGCGTGCGGTGCGGTCATGGTCGTAGCCACCGCGCAGGTTGGCGCCCATCTCGCCGACATAGTCGATCTTGAAGTCGTAGCCCTGCCTGGCCAGTTCCGTGCGGGTGCCGTTCCAGTCGCCGAGCATCCAGGGCGAGTCGCTGTCGAAGGCCGGCGTGGCTTGGGCGCAAGCGGCAAAACCCAGGGCGCCGAGGAAGGCGGCTGGTGTCAGGACAGCGCTATCTTTTGCGCGCTGAGAAAGAGGCATAGGCATTCGAATAAGGTCTTTTTCTAGGAATAGGCAAAACAAGGGCAGGGCACGCGACCTGGACCGCTATCGGTCGAGGCGCCAGGCCGCTGTTTTCAAAAGGAAAGTGAAGCGTTTCAGCTTCGGGTGCGAAGAATAAAGCGCCCTCTCTGCAAGAGAAAGCGCTTTTATCGACATGAACCGTTTCGGATTCGGTAACAGTCGTTCGGGTTTTGCCGCTCAGCGTGATGGGGACGGTTGCGCCACGGCAGCCTTGTGCCGGGTATGGCCGAGGACGAAGTACGCCACCAGGCCGAAGATCAAGCCCCAGAATGCCGCGGCCAGGCCCAGGAAGCTCATGCCCGAGGCGGTGACCAGGAAGGTGATCAGCGCCGCTTCACGTTGCTGGTCGTCGGCCATGGCGCCGCTCAGGCCGGTGCTGATGGCGCCGAACAGGGCGAGGCCGGCCAGGGCGGCGATCAACTCCTTGGGCAGGGCGCCGAAGACCGAGGCCAGGGTGGCGCCGAACACCCCCATGAGCAGGTAGAACAAGCCGCAGGCAATGCCGGCGATGTAGCGTTTCTCGGGTTGCTCGTGGGCTTCACGGCCTGTGCAGATGGCCGCGGTGATGGCCGCCAGGTTGATGCCATGGGAACCGAAGGGCGCCAGCAGCGCCGAGGTGATGGCGGTCCAGGACACGATCGAGCGGGCCGGGGTGGTATAGCCGGAACTGCGCATGACCGCCATGCCGGGTACGTATTGCCCGGTGAGGGTCACCAGGGCCAGGGGCAGGCCGATATTGACGATGGCCTGCCAATCCCACTGTGGGGCGATGAAGATCGGCTCGGCCACGGCCAGGGTGATGGCCCCCAGGTTGAATTCGCCCAGGGCCGCGGCTATGCAACAGCCCACCAGCAACACGGCGGGGATCGCGTAGCGCGGCGACCAGCGCTTGCCCAGCAGATAGGTGGCGAGCATTGCCAGCACCAGCACCGGTTGCAGGCTGAGCGAGGTGAACAGGCCGGCGCCGAAGCGGAACAGGATGCCCGCCAGCATCGCGGCGGCGATGGCCTTGGGCAGGCGGGCCATGAGCTTGTCGAAGGCGCCGCTGAGGCCGAGCACGGCGATGATCAGCGACGCAACGATGTAGGCGCCGATGGCCTGGGGCAACGATACCGTTGGCAGCATCGACACCAGCAGCGCGGCGCCTGGGGTGGACCAGGCAGTGATGACCGGTACTTTCAGGCGCCAGCTCAGCAGCAGGCCGGTCAGGCCGCTGCCGATGGAAATGGCCCAGATCCAGGACGAGACCTGGTCATCGGGCATATGGGCTTCGCGGGCGGCCTGGAACACGATGATCAGGGGGCCGGCGTAGGAAATGATCACGGCGATCAAGCCGGCGACCACGGCGGAGAGGGACAGGTCCTTGCTGAAGTTGTGCATGGCATCTCGACTGGTGGAGGGTGGGTGATTGAGTCGATCGTTATAGGCGTATTTCAGTGTATTTCAGAAAATTGAATCGATTCAATTGGATTGATGCAATCATGCTTTGATACAGAGCTTTGTTTTTGGATTTTTTCTTATAAATAATTGTTTATTAAGGATTTTATTGATTGAAAATACTTTTATGAACATTCCTTTGGAAGGAGTCGAGCCTGGTGATTGAATCAATTTGCCGATTGATTCGATAGGCGGCTGGGCGGCGGCCCTGTGCTATGCTGCGCCGCATTTCAATGCAGCCGATGGTCACCAGCCTCCATGTGGGTTCCCCAGTTAAGCGAGTTCAATCAGCCGGTCTACCTGTCCATCGCCGATGCCCTGCAGCGGGATATCGGCAGTGGCCTGCTCAAGGAGGGTGAGCGCCTGCCGACCCTGCGCGAGCTGGCGGTGACCCTGAACGTTACCCCCGGCACCATCAATCGGGCCTACGGCGAAGCCCAGCGCCGCGGCCTGGTGCAGGGCGAGGTGGGGCGTGGCACCTACGTGCTGGGGCGCGCGCCGTTGGCGTTGGCGGAGGGCGCAGCCGGGCCGTCGTTATCCCTGGGCCAGTCCGAGGCCCTGGACCTGTCGCTGATCAAGCCCTACAGCGAAACCCTGGAGTACTGGCTGCGCGGCGCCCTGGTGGACATGGCCCGCAGCAGCGATTTCGGCCGGGCCCTGGACTATGCCCCCGACGGCGGCCATCCGGCCCACCGCGAGGCCGGGGCGCAGTGGCTGCGGCATTCGCTGCCCGAGGCCCAGTGGCAACAGGTGGTGATCACCTCCGGCGCGCAGCACGGGCTGATGGTCGCCATCAGCGCCTTGAGCAATGCCGGTGACCTGGTGCTCTGCGAGTCCCTGGCTTACCCGGGCATCCTCTCGGTGGCCCATGGCCTGGAGCGACGCTTGCGGGGCGTGGCCATGGACGAGGAGGGGATACTGCCCGAAGCCCTGCGCGAGCAGTGCCTGCGGGAGAAACCGGCGTTGCTGGTGTGTGTCGCCAGTTGCCAGAACCCCACCACGGCGATCATGTCGCCGGGGCGCCGGGCGCAGATTGCGGCACTGGCCGAAGAGTTCGATTTTTTGCTGGTCGACGACGATATCTACGGTTTTCTCGCCACCGATCCGCAGATCAAGCCGCTATCGGCCTATGCGCCGGAGCGTTCGGTGTACCTCACCAGCCTGTCCAAGGCGATCATGCCGGCCCTGCGGGTCGGCTACCTGTACAGCCCGCCCAAGCTGCTGTCGCGCTTGAGCGCGATGGTCCGCAGCAGCGTGTGGATGCCCTCGCCGCTGACCGCGCAACTGGCCAGCAATGTGCTGGTCGAGGGGCTGGACCGCAAGCTGGTAGAGACCCAGCGCAGCGAGGCGGCGGCGCGCCAGGCGATTGCCCGGGAAGTGTTCGCCGGTTTCGAGTTCCGGACCCAGCCCCACAGCTACCACCTGTGGTTGACCTTGCCGCAGCCCTGGACCGCCGATGAGTTCGCCACCCTGGCCCGGGCCAATGGCGTGCTGGTGATGAGCGGCACGCAGTTCCAGGTGGAGCGCGATGCCACCTGCCGCCAGGTGCGGGTGGTGTTGATGTCGCCCACCACCCGCGACGAGTTGCGCTTTGCCCTGACCCAACTGGCCAGCCTGGTCGACACCGACCCGCGGCGCTATCGCTGAGCTCCGGGCGGGGCGCTGGCTGGCCGGGCCCTAGAAGGTGGTGCGCAGGCCCACTTCCACACTGCGCCCGGCCGCTGGGGCGATATCCCGCAGGATCGAACTGGCGTAGCGCACGGTCTGGTTGGTCAGGTTCTCGCCCTTGACGAAGGCCAGCCACTGGCTGCTGCCGATGTCGAAGCGATATCCGGCGCTGGCTCCCAGGGTGGTGTAGCCATCGGTGCCGCTTTCGTTGTCCGGCACCCGGCCTTGGTTGGCGGCGCGTTGCACGTCCAGGCGGGCCTGCCAGCGGTCCAGTTCCCACAGCAGGCCGCTGTTCAAGCGCAGGGGGGCGATACGCGGCAGGTCCTGGCCGTTGTCCAGGTTCCTGGCCCGGGTGTAGTCGCCGGACAGCTCCAGGGCGAACTTGCCATAGGCGTTCTCTCCCAGGGTCCAGCGATCCTGGGCTTCGATTCCGGTGAAGCGCGCCCGCACGCCGGAGTAGGCGTACTCCGGGATACCCGCCGGATCTTCCTCGCCCTCGTCGTTGCGCATGCGACCGGTGCCCAGCAGGCCGATGTAGTTGGAGAAATGGCTGTAGAACACCCCGACGCTGCCTTTATGCACGCCGTTGTCGAAGCGCAGGGCCAGGTCGCTGGAGACGGCCTTTTCCTTGGACAGCTTGGCATTGCCCACTTCGTAGGTGCCGGTGGCGACGTGGGCGCCGTTGGCATACAGCTCGTAGAAGGTCGGCGCGCGTTCGGTGTAGCCCAGGGTGGCGGCCAGGGACCAGACCGGAGTCAGGGTGTAGATCGCGC
Source organism: Pseudomonas sp. KCJK8993 (assembly GCF_046230915.1). Classification (NCBI taxonomy): domain Bacteria; kingdom Pseudomonadati; phylum Pseudomonadota; class Gammaproteobacteria; order Pseudomonadales; family Pseudomonadaceae; genus Pseudomonas; species Pseudomonas sp. KCJK8993. The sequence goes on along the minus strand of NZ_JBJJLO010000136.1, from coordinate 857 downwards.
CCGAGGACAGGCTGCCGGCAGTGAAACTGCTGGATTTGTCGGCCTGGGCGAAGCGTTCGTTGCCCTTGCCATCCGGGTCCACGACGGTGTGTTCCAGGCGGCCGCCCAGGCTGAACTTCAGGCGATCCGTGGCTTGCAGCTCCTCGAGGATGAACAGCGCGCCGCTGTTGGTATCGGTTTTCGGGACAAAGGCTTCCTCGCCCAGGGCCGAGAATTCATTGCGGTTGAACTGGGCCCCGACCACCCCTTCGAGCGGGCCGATAGGCAGGTGCCGGGCCTCGACCCGGGCTTCATAACCCTTATTCTTGAAGGTGGTGCCGGTTTCGCCGCCTTCGATCTCGCGGTGTTCGTAGTCGGTATAACCGGCATTGAACTTCAGCGAACTGAAAGGGCCTTGCAGGTTGCGCAGCTCGGAAGCGAAGGCGTAGTGGTCCTGCTTCATGCGGATGCGTACGTCCTGCTCGGCGGGGGAACCGTAGTTGGAGTCGTAGTGGCTGTAGGACAAGCCGGCGTAGCCGTCGTCCCAGGTATAGGACCCGCCGATGGCGCCACCGCCCTGGCGGCCGTCGCTGTTGCCCAGGCGGCCTTTCTTGGCGTCCCCGTCTTCGCTTGCCGGAGCATGGCGGCCGCGGGCGTAACCGGGGATCTTCAGGTCGTTGAACTGCCGCGAGTTGGCGTCCAGGTGCAGGGCGAAGGTGCCGTTGCCGGCTTCCAGCTTGCCGGCGCTGCTGCGGGTGGTGTCGGCACCGCCGTAGCGCAATTCGCCGGCACCGTGGATGCCCTCGATGGCTTCGGTGGGGATGCGGTTATCGCAGCTGTTGATCACCCCCCCGATGGCGTTGCCGCCGGAGAGCCGG
>NZ_JBJJLO010000135.1:0-16354 GCF_046230915.1 Pseudomonas sp. KCJK8993 | reverse complement strand
GGCCGACGTGGGCACCGCCGCAACGCTGACCATTGGCAGCTTCAAGCTGGCGTAACCAACTGCAACACCCCGCCGCCGTCCTCTCACCACGTTACACATCCGGCGGCGGGCTCTATCGAGGATCACAGCACATGCAAGCCCAACACATGATCATGCTCGCAGGAACCCTACTCGGCGGCCTAGCCTTGGCCTACTTTATCCGCAACGCCTTCCTGCGCGCCTTGGCACGCGCCACGGCCGACTATCGGGACCGCAACCACGCCTTGAGCAACGACCTGGCGCGAGCTGCCGAACGCTGCCAAGCACTGGCGGACCAGGTAGCCGAACACCAGGCCCAGCAACAGCAGCTCAAGGCCCAGCCCTTCACCGTGGACGATCAACAAACCCTGATCCGCATGGCCCAAGCGCTGGAGCTGGCCACGAAGACCTTCAAAGCACTCAAGGCCGAAGATGCCCACGCAAAAGCCGCCTCGCTCATTCCACAGGCCCGGGAACTGGCTTACCGAGTTTTCCACACCGCCACAGCGGGAGCCGCGCTGAATGCCGATTCGCTCGATACCCGGCTGATCGAATGGCTGAACACCCACGGCAGTTTCTGGGCCGAGCTGGATACCAGCACCGTTACTTTCCCGCACAAGGCCGACACCGAGGGCTATCCGCATCTGCGGGACGCCTTGCGCGAGGCTTACGAGCGGCACCAGCAGCGCGAAGAAGGCGAACTGACCATGGAGGATGCGGCGTGAATACTATGCACAATGCTGCACCTGCCGAAGTGGCAAATGTCGAGGCGGAGGTACTCCGCAAAAATCTGGACACCCTCGCCTGGATACTCGCCGAAGGCGTCCTATTGCTTAAAGAGGACAACCCGAAAGAGGCCCAATGGTTCGCCGAGGCCAACGCAGTTCTTGAGGCCATTCACACCCAGGGCCTGACTGCTGGTCTGCCGCTTGAGAACGATGCAGCCTGCGCAGCGATTGATTTTGCCCTCAAGGACGAAGACGGCTTGATCTTCCTTCGCCTGTGGAATGAAGGCGAGTTCGATGTGATCCGCACCGAATGGGAGAACGTGCCCGATGAAGTGTTTATTGGCGCAGATCCGCTGTTCCAGCCCACTGCTGCAAACGCAAAAAATTCACTGGAGGACGCGGCATGACCTCCCTGAAAGCACCTCCCTTCGACTTCAAGACCCAATACTCCCTGAACCTCAACGCTCAGGATGATGAAATCGTTGTCGACTTCTTCTGCGGTGGCGGCGGCGCAGGCACCGGGCTCGAAATGGGCCTGGGCCGCAAAGTCGACGTGGCGAAGAACCATAGCCGCGCAGCGATCAGCATGCACACCGCCAACCACCCGCACGCCCGGCACTACACCACCGACGTGTTCGATGGTGACCCCGACGAAGAATGCCAGGGCCGACGGGTTGGTTGGTTCCACATGAGCCCCGATTGCACCCACCACAGCCAGGCCGCTGGCGGCCAACCGCGCAAGCGCGAGATCCGCAACTTGTCCTGGATCGGTCTCAAGTGGGGAGGCAAGAAGAAGCCTCGCGTCATCAGCATGGAGAACGTGAAACAGATCCTGCAATGGGGGCCATTGATCGCCAAGCGCGACAAGTCCACCGGACGGGTAATGAAACTCGATGGCACCGTCGCTGCCATGGGCGAGCGCGTGCCGGTACACCAGCAGTTCTTGGTTCCAGATCCGAAACGGCGCGGCGTGACCTGGCGCCGGTTTGTGCAACTGCTGGAAGGTATGGGCTACCAGGTGGAATGGCGCATCGTGAAGGCTTGCGACTACGGCGCACCTACTACCCGTGAGCGCCTATTCATGCTCGCCCGCTGCGATGGCCAACCCATCGTTTGGCCGGAACCGACCCACGCCAAGAAGCCCGCAAAGGGCCAGCAGAAGCACCGCACCGCCGCCGACTGCATCGACTGGACTGTGCCGAGCAAAAGCATTTTCGGCCGCAAGAAACCCTTGGCCGATGCCACGTTGCGCCGGGTAGCCAAAGGAATGAAGAAGTTCGTTCTGGACAACCCGAGCCCATTTATCGTGCCGATAGCCAATTGGTCAGGGGAGAGCGTGCAGCCCCTGGACGAGCCCTTGCGCACCGTCACGTCCTGGCCACGCGGGGGTACTTTTGCCATGGCGAGCCCAACCCTGGTACAGACGGGGTACGGAGAACGCGAGGGGCAGCAGCCACGCGCCCCAGGCATCGATCAGCCCCTGGGCACTGTCGTCGCCGGCGGCGTGAAGCATGCGCTGGCCAGCGCCGTGATCCTGCCTGCAACTCACCAGGGCAGTGATCGCACCAACGACCCAGCCGAACCAATGCCGACCGTGACCGCTGCCAACCGAGGCGAGCTGATGTTGGCCAGTCCGGTGATGGTGACCGCCGCGCACGGCGAAGGGAAGCCGGGCGGCGTACAGCGCTGGGGGAACGGCAGCAAATCAGCCAGCGAACCGCTGGGAACTGTCACCGCCAGCGGCGGCCATTCGATTGCTACGGCGCACCTGGTCAAGTTCCGCTTCAACAGCGAAGGCGCAGCCATCACCGACCCTGTACCCACCATCACCAGCGGCGGCAACTACAAACGCCCGGCGGGGGCAGCTCATGCCCTGGGCACCTGCACGGCGTTCATGGAACAGGCCAACGGCGGGTTCAACACCACCCACGCCAAAGGAGTCACCGACCCCATGACCACTGTGACCAGCAGTGGCAGCCAGCAGCGACTGGTAACTGCCAACTTGGCCACCCTGCGCCGCAACTGCACCGGGGTCGCCATTGAAGACCCGGTGCCAACCATGACCGCCGGCGCCGAGCATCACGCCCTGGTCGAATACAAGCTGTCGCCCGACCAGGAAGCCGGCGCCCTTCGCGTCGCGGCCTTTCTGATCCGCTACTACGGCACTCACAACATGAGTCCCTGCGACGAACCCCTCTCGACGATCACCACAAAGGATCGCCTGGCCCTGGTCACTGTGTACGTGAAAGGCACGCCCTATGTGATCGTCGATATCTGCCTGCGCATGCTCCAGCCGCACGAGCTGTACCGCGCCCAGGGCTTCCCGACCAGCTACATCATCGACAAGGGCGCCGACGGCAAGCCATTCACCAAGACCGAACAGGTCCACATGTGCGGCAACAGTGTCAGCCCACCGCCGATGGCCGCACTGGCCCGGGCCAATGACCCATGGCGCAACGTCGAGCAAGTCAAGGAGGCCGCATGAGCCGGAAACCCATGTGCGAATGCAACCAAGGGCGCTTGCCCTGCACCTGCACCCCTCAACACCTAATAGCCCAACTACAGCAGGATCAGAAAGGCGCTGCCCAGCGTATCGCCGTGCTTGAAAACGCCTACATCCGGGCTGGCTGGCGAGAGCATGAGCTGCGCATCCAGCTGGCCGAGCGGGATGCGCTGCTGCGGCGTATCACCGGAAGCGATCACCAGGACTCCCTGCGAGCCATTGGGGAGGCTGCCGCGCTATCCGCCAGCGCAGAGCCGACCGAAGGGGGTGCCCAATGAGCGCAAACAAGACCATCAAGGCCCTGCGCGAAGAGCGTGACCAGCTTTATGCCGAGATTCGCCGACTGCAAGCCGTTGCTGGCGAGCAGCCAAGCATTCGCGAGATGGCGCGCGATGCACGGGTCAGCTTGCGGGTTGAGCCTAGCGCGCCGGTCGAGCGCGACGAGCGGGCGGAGTTTGAGCAGGCCCTGCGGAGCATCGCGGGCATCCCCGGCGACAGCATCAACTATCACGCAACGCACATGAGCCGGATCGCACGCGCCGCCCTGGAGCGCAAGCAGAGCGCGCCAGTCGATACCGTCACCTGGGAAGACGCGGAGAAGGTGGCCGCAGACCCTGAAGTCCATGATGCGCTGCAAATGTTCTCCGAAGACCCTACCGGCGATGCTGGAACCTCGGTTGTGCGGGCGGTTCTTGAAGCCCTGGAGCGCAAGCCATGAGTTCTCTTCACGTCCATGCCCCAAAGGGTGTCTACGTAGCCCAAATTCGCCGAGCCTTTGAGCGTAAGTGGACCACTGTCGGCGGGGAGTTCAAGCAGAAGCACCGGGCTCAAGCGACAGCAGCCGCAAACATGGTTGGCGACTTCAAGCGCGCCCGTGTCCTGTTCTGCGCTGAGTGGTACGACCCGATCATTGTGATGGAGGCCTCGGTATGAGTAACGAAATGATCAGCTTCCCCCGCGAACTCAGCGACGACCTGGCGGAATTCATCGCCGAGAAGGCCAGGGTCTGCGGTGGGGGCGCCGACGAGATTTGGGAAGCGCTGTGCGAACGATTCGGGCAGCCTGCCGAGCAGCACCAGGGCGAGGTGATGGCGCCTTTCAAGAACTGCATTGATGCGCGTGCGTTCATCGCCAACGTGTTTAAGCAACGCTTACGTCGTCACGATTTCGACCAGTACATCAACGAAAGGCTGGCCGGTGACTTCGCTTTTGCGCTTGCGAACTGGCTTGTCGCTGAGCAGCACCAGGGCGAGCCGGTGCTTTACGTGGAGCAATGGGAGCTTGACCGGATCGCCAAGGGCGGCGCTTCGTGGGCTACGGCGTGGACCACTGACGGAAAAGAAAACCCGTCTCGCCCTGGGGATTGTGTGGCGCTCTACACCCGCCCAGCCGAGCAGCCCGAACCAATCAGCTCCACCAGCGACAAGTACAAGGCCGAGCTGTACGACGAAGTCTGGCAGCTGGCCCGCGACATGGGCTTTGGCAACGTCACTGATGCGCTGATGAAGCTGAAGAAGCAGTCCGCGCCGGCTGCGCAATTGGAGGCGTGCACCCATGGCGACGTTGATGACGATGCAATCGACGCGGCCATGGCCCATGAGGTGCAGCCATGACTGTGTACGTCGACGACATGAACGCAACGTTCGGCCGCATGAAGATGTGCCACATGTTCGCAGACAGCACCGAGGAACTGTTGGCCATGGCCGACAAGATCGGCGTACAGCGGAAGTGGATCCAGAAGGCAGGCACCACTCGCGAACACTTCGATATCTGTCTCAGCAAACGCGCTCGAGCAGTTGGGATGGGCGCAGTGGAGATCAGCTACCCGGGTGACGTTGCCGATCTGATGCGCAAGCGCAAGGCCGCAGCGCTGGGGGTGCAGCCATGATCCTGCTCACCGTCCCAGCCCTGCTCTACCTCGCCTGGCATATCCATAAAGGGCCAAAACAATGAACCAAGCCATCGTTTACACGAAAGCCAGCCTGCACCGGGCGATCAACCAGGGCGACAAGGTAATGACCATATCGACGCTTGACCTCAAGGACCTCCTGGCCGAGCTGGAGAAGCTGCAAACCCGTCAGGACCCCGCACGTCCTAGCGCGCCCCTGGTGGGCTGGGCCGACCCGGAGAAGATCGAGCAAATGCGCCAGGGCCGACGCCGATATCTCACTATCAGCCGCAAGCGCGGCGAGACCTTCACCCAACAAGTTTGCGCCACGAAAGCGCAGCCAGCCAGCAAATACGCCGAGGAGGCAGCATGAGCGCGGCAGAGAAGATCGAAATCGAGATCGAGCATAACTTCGTCATGCCCGGCGCATGGTTCAGGGAGCAACTACTGCCAACTGTTTTCGGAATCAGCACCGAGGCCGCCAGAAAATACCGATCCAGGGGTAAATGGCTGGAGGGCAAGCACTATCGAACCGACCCCGCAAACGTTCTGGTTTACAACAAAGAAGCCATTGAAAAGTGGATGGCCGGCCAACCATGAAGGGGAAAATGCCAACAGGCGTCGAGATGAACGGCAAGCAATTACGCATTGTGTTCATGCTCCACGGGCAGCGGTGCCGAGAACCGCTGCCCGGCATAGTTGCCGTCAACAAAGCATCGATTGCCTATGCCGACAACAAGCGCCGGACAATCCTTACAGAGATCAAAGAGGGGCGCTTTGACTATGCCGCCCACTTCCCCGACTCACCGAGGGCGGCCATGTTCTCGGGTACCGGCGGTCACTCGACGAAACGAACTGTGCAGGAAGGCATAGATAGGTGGCTAGAGGTACAGCGCGCACTTCGAGCCTCAAGCACAGTGGCGAACTACGCAAGCAAATCGAAACACGTCGGCACCAAATTCGGTAAGCGGCGCATTGTCGACATCAGCAAAAGCGATATCGAACTGTTCCAGGCACAACTGCTCAAGCAGGGACTATCACCGAAGACCGTAAACGATATTTTCACCGTAGTCCGTGGGGTTTGGGCCGACGCCTTTGGCGACGGAATACTGAAATCAAACCCTCTGGAGCGGATCAGCAATGTCGGGACCGATTCCGACTCGGAACACGCCGACCCTTTCAGTCGCGAGGAGATCGAGCTAATTGCGACGGGCGACCCAGAGCGCCTGGAGGATGCCCGCATGCTGGCTTTCAACTGCTGGACCGGCCTGTCAATGTCCGAAATCATCGCCCTGGCCCTGGAGGACGTGGATCTCGTAGCCGGCACCGTTCACGTGCGCCGCGCTTTAGTCGTGGGGGAGTTCAAAGTCCCCAAGGAACGATCACGGATACGAATCGTCGAGCTGATAGATCCAGCCCTCGACCTGATGCGCGAGATTGTTGCCGCAGCACGGACATCACCGGCAGTAGAGATCAAAGTGATGCAGCGCGACAACATCACAGCGAAGAAACAGAAAGTACGGTTTCTTTTCCGCAACTCAAGAAGCGCCTTGCTTTGGAACGGCAAAACCCTTAGCAAATGGTTTACCGCCCATCTGAAAAAGATCGGAGTCCGGCACCGCGGCGCCAACCAATGCCGCCACACCTTCGCAAGCCAGATGCTGTCGAGTTACGTTCCTGTCGAATGGGTCGCCAGACAGCTGGGACATGCCGACACAACAATGGTGCGAAAGCATTATGGTAGGTGGATACCAAGAGACACCAAAAGCATGGCGGGCATTGTTTCAAAAATGCTTGGATTTAGGGTTAGTGAGTGAGGTCGTAAAAGATGACAATTTGCATTTATTTATCAGCCATCTGATTCGAAATTTTGACAATCCATCCATATCAGTGCCGCTTCGTAAAACTCAGTGACTCTCAACAATAGGGCCTCCATGTAGAGATCCATTTCTTTTTGATATGCAATATACGCAGGCACATCCTGAATGTTCGCGGTGATCTGCGTCGCGTAGTCCGCATTCGGATTCACAGGCTGCGTACCATACTCCTCGGCAAGCAGCCTGATCTTATCCGTCAGCACAAACCAATTCAGAGCATGCTGCGGGGATAACCCCACAGCAAGGCTGAGAGCATGTTGAAAATCCGGGTACCGAGAGTGTCCAGTCTGCATTGCAAACTTGAGTCTAAGGAAATCAGATCCTTCCTCAAGACTATCGAGAGTAGATTTAAGTTTCGAACGCTTGAGGACTATTAGATCGAGTGTGTTCAGTGATCTCTCATGAGCAAATATGCTTGCCTTGTCATATGCCTCAACTACAGACGCGACCAGCAAATTCAACACCCGCAAGGTTTCACCCTTTTTGCGGTGACTCGGCAACAGCTCAATGATGACATAGAACACATATGCAGATATGAGTCCTACAAGCAAATCGCTGATGACATTCATAGTTGCGTTTGCACACAGAAAAGCGGCAATAGCTCCACCTTCCAAAACCTGCCACAAAGGTAACCGAGCGTTTACCAGGCAAAGGACTGCGAACACCACCACTACAGCTGCCAATAACCTACGCTCTCTTGCTTCCTGCCAAACCCACATACCTAATCCCTCGATATACCGCAACGCCTCGTGCGCGCCCTCGCCAATAACCAACGGCACCTTCCGAGTTTTGCCGTAGCCTACCCTGCGCTGAGCGTCCTCACGATGTCATTTTTTGCCCTAAAAATGCCCTAAACGGAAGACCAGAAACGAAAAAGCCCCCGTAATCTTCAATGATTACGGGGGCTTAGTCTTGTTCAATAATGGCGGAGAGATAGGGATTCGAACCCTAGGTACCCGCGAAGGTACAACGGATTTCGAATCCGTCCCATTCGGCCACTCTGGCATCTCTCCAACGGCGCGCATCATAACAGCACCTTTGCCGGAAGCGAAGCCCCCTAGGCAAATTTTTCCGTGCTATCAGATGCTTGCGTCGATTACAGCGGTACGCCGAGGCGCTGGGCCACTTCTTCGTAGGCTTCGATCACATCGCCGAGGCCCTGGCGGAAGCGGTCCTTGTCCATCTTCTTCTTGGTGTCCTTGTCCCACAGGCGGCAACCGTCCGGGCTGAACTCGTCACCCAGGACGATGGAACCGTCGCTGAACACGCCGAACTCCAGCTTGAAGTCCACCAGCAACAGGCCGGCGTCGTCGAACAGCTTGCTCAGGACTTCGTTGACCTTGAGCGACAACTCTTTCATGCGGGCCAGTTGTTCGGCAGTGCCCCAACCGAATGCCACCACATGGGATTCGTTGATGAAGGGATCGCCCTTGGCATCGTCCTTGAGGAACAGTTCGAAAGTGTAGGGATTGAGCTTCATACCCTCTTCCACACCCAGGCGCTTGACCAGGCTACCGGCGGCGTAGTTGCGCACTACGCACTCAACCGGAATCATGTCCAGCTTCTTCACCAGGCACTCGTTATCGCTCAGCAGCTTGTCGAACTGGGTCGGCACACCGGCGGCTTCGAGCTTTTGCATGATGAAGGCGTTGAACTTGTTGTTCACCATTCCCTTGCGATCCAGCTGCTCGATGCGCTTGCCGTCGAACGCCGAGGTGTCGTTGCGAAACAGCAGGACCAGGCGGTCGGCGTCATCGGTTTTGTAAACCGATTTGGCTTTGCCGCGGTAGAGTTCTTCACGTTTTTCCATGATGGGCTCCGCTTGCTAGGTAGTTGGGCTAGGCGATGTGACGCCAGTCGAGCCCTGAATCTTGATCGGCCAGTTGCAGCCAGTCCGGGTCGCACCCGAGGGTGTCGACAAAACATTGCCGGGCCAGCTGCGGCAGGTTGTTCTTGCTGCTCAGATGAGCCAGGACCAGATGCTGCAGGCCCTGCCATCCCAATTCGGCCACCAGGCTTGCGGCCTGCTGGTTGTTCAAATGTCCCTGGTCACCACCGACACGCTGCTTGAGGAAGTATGGGTAGTAACCTCGTGCCAGCATTTCCTGGCAATGGTTGGCCTCGATCATCAGGGCATCCAGCCCGCGATAGCCGTCCAACACCTCGGAACCATAGGAACCGAGATCGGTCAGCAGGCCGAAGCGTCGTCGGCCATCGCTGAAGACAAACTGAGTAGGCTCCAGGGCATCATGGGCGACACCGATCACGTCGATGCGCAGCCCACCAATCTGCAACCGCTCGCCACCCTGTACGAAGCCCGTAGCCACCACTGGCTTGCGCATGCCACGCAAGGTTCCCTGACTGAGGTAGACCGGAAGATTGTAGCGCCGAGACAGCAAACCCACGCCATGCACATGGTCGGCATGTTCGTGGGTCACCAGGATGGCGTTCAGTTGCTCCGGGGCGACACCCAGGCGCAACAGGCGCCGCTCGGTTTCCCGCAAGGAGAAACCACAATCCACCAGTACATGCGTGTCGCCGCTGGCGATCAGGGTGCCATTGCCCTGGCTACCGCTGCCGAGAACGGCGAAACGCATCCAATCAGCCCAGGTTGTCCTGAATCATGCCCAGCACCTTGCGCGCCACGTCGGCGGGCGCCACGGTGTTGATGTTCTTCTCGACGGTGACCTGGACGTTCTCGCCCACCTTGCTCAGGCGTACCTGATAACGTTCGGCACGGGCCTCGACCTCTTCCTTGGCGGGCTTGCTGCCGAACAACTTGCCGAAGAAGCCCGGCTCGTCGTTCTTTTTCTCGGCCTTTTCCGCCAGGTTGATGTAGTACAGGCCCAGGCTGCGGTTGATGTCTTCGACCCGCCATTCACCCTGTTCCAGGGCACGACCGACGCTGGACCAGGCACGATCCAGGTCGGCACCCAGGTTCAGCACCGGGTTGCCACTGCCGTCCTCGCTGAGGCTGACACGGCTTGGAGTGTCGAAATCACGGGCCGCCAGCAGGGATACCGAGCCACCTTTCTCGGAGGTACGGCTCATGCTGGCCAGCAGGTCATCCACCAGGGCGGCGTCCAGGCCGGTGTTGACCGAACGATTGGTGAACTCCACATCGGCGGTGCTACCGGCAGGGCGCTCGGCGCTGACCACATAGACTTCACTGGTGTTGCGCTGCACGCCCGGCTCGATGCGTACCCGTACCCGAGTCTCGCTATCGGCGGCGACGCCAGCGCTGCCCAGGCGCTTGGCAACGGCGGCGGAAAGTTCGTCGGAACGCTGCCAGGCGGTGGTGAACTCGCCGGTCTGCGGACGCTGCTGGTCCAAGCGGAAACCGTTGTCCTGGAAGAACTGCACCGCCACTGGCCAGACCTCGGCCGGTGGATGCTGGGCCATGACCCAACGGGAGTCGCCGCTCTTCTGCAGGCTGTAGTCGCTGGAATCGGCAATGGCCGACAGCGGTTGTGGACGAGGCACTTCGTACTCGCCCTTGACGTTATCGTCGGCAACGTTGCGCGGGATCGGCAGCAGCGGATCCAGACGCTTGGAGGTCTGGATATCCGGCGGCAGTTGCATCGGTGCCGTTTGTTGCGCTTGCAGGTAATCGCTACCCCGGTCACGGAAGTAGCCTTCCGGGCCCCAGATCCAACCGCAGCCACTGGTGCTGGAGATAATCAAGGCAAGTGCGGAAAGTCCGGCCATTCGCTTCATGCGTTGTACTTCCTCAATTAAACCAATACGCCGGACTGGCGCATGGCCTGCCGCAGCGGTTCGTGACAGGCGGCACTGAGCCAGGTGAGCGGCAGGCGGATACCGTCCGGCATCAAGCCCATCTCGTGCAGGGCCCATTTCACGGGAATAGGGTTGGATTCGATGAAAAGAGTCTTGTTCAGCGGCATCAGGGTCTCGTGAATCGACCGAGCCTTGGCGGCATCGCCAGCCATGGCCGCGGCGCACATCTGGCTCATGGCCTTCGGCGCGACGTTGGCGGTCACCGAGATGTTGCCCTTGCCGCCCAGCAGGATCAGCTCCACGGCAGTGGCGTCATCGCCGGAGTACACCAGGAAATCGCTACGTACACCGGCCAGGATGGCCTTGGCGCGCTCCAGGTCGCCGGTGGCTTCCTTGATGCCGATGATGTTCTTCACGGTGGACAGGCGGATCACGGTCTCGGCCTGCATGTCGCAAGCGGTGCGGCCCGGCACGTTGTAGAGGATCTGCGGAATGTCCACGGCCTCGGCGATGGTGCGAAAGTGCTGGTACAGGCCTTCCTGGGTCGGCTTGTTGTAGTACGGGGTCACCAGCAGGCAGGCATCGGCGCCGGCGATTTTCGCATTGGTGGTCAGTTCGATCGCTTCGCGTGTCGAGTTGGCGCCGGTGCCGGCGATCACCGGGATGCGCCCCGCCACCTGGTCGACTACCCGACGAATCACCTCGATGTGCTCATCGACGTCCAAGGTGGCCGACTCGCCAGTGGTGCCGACCGCCACGATGGCGTTGGTGCCCTCTTGCAGGTGGAAGTCCACCAGTTTGCTCAGGCTGTCCCAGTCGAGATTTCCCTGTGCATCCATGGGTGTGACCAGTGCCACCATACTGCCCGCAATCATGCAACCGCTCCTGCCGGAAAAAGAGAGCGGTAATGGTACTGGCGCCAAGTTCCTTGCACAAGCGAAGTCCCGCACCCTGAGCATTCCCCTGAGCGATGGTTTTCGCTACCCTTCAGCCTTTGATTGCTACTTGATAAGCACATGGGCCGGGTTATCGCCTCCCGCCGCCTCCCCAAAGCCCCGTTCCCGCGTTGCCTGCCTCTATTCCATGAATCCCGGGGCCCGCCACCGGCTTGTGGTCCAGGACTTCGGGAAGCCGCCAGCGGCGCTTGCCCGGCCCAGGCTTATTGCAAGTATCGACCGCTCATCGCTTTAGGAACGCTGCATGTCCACCCCCACAGTTCGCGAACAATTCCTTGTCATCAGTGCCCTCGGCGCCAACCCCATGGAGCTGACCAACGTCCTGTGCCGCGCCAGCCATGAAAACCGCTGCGCCGTGGTGACCTCGCGCCTGACCCGGCACGGCGAGTGCAGCGCGCTGGTGCTGGAAGTCTCCGGCAGCTGGGATGCCCTGGCACGCCTGGAGAGCAACCTGCCCTTCCTGGCCAAGAAGCACGCCTTCACCGCCAACGTGGTACGCAGTGCCGCCCTGGAGAACCGCCCCCAGGCCCTGCCTTATGTCGCCTATGTCAGTGCGGCCTACCGCCCGGACATCATCAACGAGCTGTGCCAGTTCTTCATCGACCACCATGTGGAGCTGGAAAACCTGACCTGCGATACCTACCAGGCACCGCAAACCGGCGGCACCATGCTCAATGCCACCTTTACCGTGACCCTGCCCGCCGGGACCCAGATCAGCTGGCTGCGAGACCAGTTCCTGGATTTCGCCGACGCCATGAACCTCGACGCCCTGATCGAACCCTGGCGCCCACAGAACCCCATGTAAGGAAACCCCCATGGCCGTAGCTATCGACCAACCCGTCGCCGATTTCCAGGCCCCCGCCACCAGCGGCCAGACCGTCAGCCTGTCCAGCCTCAGGGGCAAGCAGGTGGTGCTGTATTTCTATCCCAAGGACAGCACCCCAGGCTGCACCACCGAAGGCCAGGGCTTTCGCGACCAGTACAAGGCCTTCCAGGCGGCCAACACCGAGATCTTCGGCATCTCCCGCGACGGCCTGAAGTCCCACGAAAACTTCAAGTGCAAGCAGGAGTTCCCGTTCGAACTGATCAGCGACAAGGACGAAGCCGTCTGCCAGCTGTTCGACGTGATCAAGCTGAAAAAGCTCTATGGCAAGGAATACATGGGTGTGGACCGCAGCACCTTCCTCATCGACAAGGACGGTGTGCTGCGCCAGGAATGGCGCGCAGTGAAGGTCCCGGGCCATGTCGATGCGGTATTGGCCGCAGCCCAGGCCCTGAACAAGGCCTGAAACCAACGGGGCGGCTGATCAGCCGCCCCGCTTGCATCTGCTCCACCGCTAGAGCAGTGGCGCCACCATCGGATCCTTCCTCGGCCAGGCATCCAGCACAGCCTTGAACAGGGTGGCCAAGGGAATCGCGAAGAAGATCCCCCAGAAGCCCCAGAGCCCGCCGAACAACAGTACCGCGCAGATGATCGCCACCGGATGCAGGTTCACCGCCCCGGAGAACAGCAGCGGCACCAGCACGTTGCCATCCAGGGTCTGGATGATCCCGTAGACCGCCATCAGGTAGATGAACTGGTCACTCCACCCCCACTGGAACAGGGCGATCAACGCCACCGGCACCGTCACCACCACTGCGCCGACATAGGGCACCACCACCGAGATTCCCACCAGCAACGCCAACAGCGCCGCATAGTTCAGGCCCAGGGTGACGAAGGCGATATAAGTGACACCGCCGCAGATGACGATCTCGATGACCTTGCCGCGGATATAGTTGGCGATCTGCCGGTTCATCTCGTGGGCCACGCGGGTGATCAGTGTCCGCTCCCGCGGCAGGTAGCCGATGACCCAACGACTGATCATGGCCCGATCCTTGAGGAAGAAGAACACCAGGATCGGTACCAGCACCAGATAGATCATGATGTTCACCAGCAACGGCAGGCTCGACAGCGAGAACGTCAGAGCCCATTGCCCGAATTTGCCGATCTCGCCCCGCGCCACCTCGATGGCCTGCAGTACTTGTTCGTCGGACACCAGGTGCGGATAACGCTCGGGTAACAACAGCAGCAGCGATTGCCACTTGGCAAGCATGCCCGGGAGTTCGTTGAACAGGGTGATCAACTGGTGCCAGAGCAGCGGCACCACCACCAGGATGAACAGCAGCAACACCCCCATGAACAGGGCAAACACCAGTCCTACCGCGGCGCCACCCGGCAACCGCAGGCGCTCCAGGCTCACCACCAGCCCCTGCATCAGGTAAGCCAGGACCATGCCCGCCAGCACCGGCGCAAGCATGCCGCCCAGGGTCAGTACCGCGGTGAAGGCCAGGAACAGCAAGACAGCCAGCACCACCGCCTCTTCGTCCGAGAAATAGCGCTGTATCCAGTCGCGTAGCACTTTGAACATCAGTGATCCTTAAGATGAAAGCGGTGAACGGCGTCAGGCCTTTTTCAACCAGTAGCGATAGACTCCCGCCTCGTCCTCTTCGCGCAGCAGCGTATGACCGGCCAGGCGGGCGAAGGTGCGGAAGTCGCGCTGGGAGCCGGCATCGGTGGCAATGACCTTGAGCACCGCACCACTGGCCAGGCGATTGAGCTCCATCTTGGCCTTGAGCAGCGGCAACGGGCAGTTCAGCCCGCTGGCGTCCAGCTCGGCATCATGGGCGACGACATCGGTCATGGTGTTACTCCGGTGGTAAATGCAAGGGCGCTAGGATACCCCGAGGGACGAAGCAGCCGATAACCAGCAGGCGCAAAAATCCCGCGCGCCAAAGGCGTACAGACGTAGACGCAGTAATTTGCCGAAAAGCACCGTTATTCCATCAGAGTTTTCACCGCCCTTGTCTGGCTCCCGAACAGGTGTCCAGCTACAGTAGAGCCTTTGTCGATTAAGGCTCTGTGCATGAATTTGTTGCGCCCTACTCTGCTGACGCTCGCTTGCCTGCTCGCCTCACCGGGCTTCGCCGACGACTTGCCGTCACTTGGCGATGCCAGTTCAGCCATTGTCTCTCCACAACAAGAATACCAACTGGGCCGGGCCTGGCTCTCCTTGCTGCGCAGCCAGGTCTCGCAATTGAGTGATCCGCAGCTCAAGGACTACGTCGAAACCAGCGTCTACAAGCTGGTGGAGACCAGCCAGGTCAACGACCGGCGCTTGGAATTCATCCTGATCAACAGTCCCCAGCTCAACGCATTCGCTGCACCAGGCGGAATAGTCGGCGTCAACGGCGGGCTGTTCCTCAACGCCCAGACCGAGGGTGAATATGTCTCGGTACTGGCCCACGAACTGGCGCACCTTTCCCAACGCCACTTCGCTCGTGGCGTCGAGGCACAACGCCGGATGCAGGTGCCGATGATGGCCGCCATGCTGGCCGGCATCGTGATTGCCGCCACCGGCGCCGGTGACGCCGGGATCGCCGCCATCGCCGGCACCCAGGCCGCGGCTATCCAGGAGCAGCGGCGCTTCTCACGGCAGAACGAACAGGAAGCCGACCGCATCGGCATTCTCAACCTGGAGAAGGCTGGCTACGATCCGCGCTCGATGCCCACCATGTTCGAACGCTTGATGCGCCAGTACCGCTTCGACGCCAAGCCGCCAGAGTTCCTCCTGACTCACCCGGTTACCGAATCGCGGATCGCCGACACGCGCAACCGTGCCGAACAGGCCAAGCCTGGCGGCATCGAGGACAGCCTGCGCTACCAACTGATCCGCGCACGGGTGCAACTGAACTATGAGGAATCGCCTGGCCTGGCCGCCAAGCGCTTCCGTGCCCAGCTCGACGAAAACCCAAAGAACGACATTGCCCGCTACGGGCTGGCCATCGCCCAGATCAAGGGCAGCCAGTGGAACGAAGCTCGGGAGAACCTCAAGCCGCTACTAGCCAGATCGGCTAATGACATTACCTACAACCTGGCCCAGATCGAGCTGGACATGAACAGCAGCCGCCTGCCGGACGCACAGGCGCGAGTGGAGCGGATGCTCGGCCAGTATCCGAACAACTATCCGCTGCACCAGATCCGGGTCGACCTGCTGCTCAAGCAGAATCGTCCGGCCGATGCGGAAAAGGCCCTGGAAAGTCTGCTCAAGAGCCGCCCCGATGACCCAGACGTCTGGTACCTGGTGGCGGAAACCCGCGGCCTATCGGGCAACATCATCGGTCTGCACCAGGCGCGCGCCGAGTACTTCGCCTTGGTGGGAGACTATCGCCAGGCCATCCAGCAGCTGGATTTCGCCAAGCGCCGCGCCGGCAGCAACTTTCCGCTGTCGTCACGAATCGATGCTCGCCAGCGCGAGATGATGGATCAGGAACAGATGATCAAGGACATGATGCGCTGACGCTGGACGGAACAATAAAAAACCCGCCTCTTATGAGGCGGGCTTTTTATTGGGCGAGACCTGGAACTGGCGAGTTACTCCGCCAGCTTGAAGGTAATGAAGCTGGCTCGTCCCTGGCGCAGTACCCGCATGGAAACCGAGCGGTTCTTCGGCAGCGCCTTGGCGATTTCGGTGAACTCCTTGGTCGAGCTGATCGCCTGGTTGTTCAAGTGAGTGATCACATCGCCAGGCTGCAGGCCGATAAGCGCCGCAGGGCCGTCCTGTACTTCCTTGATCACCACGCCACCCTTGAGATCAAAGGCTTTCTTC
>NZ_JBJJLO010000134.1:0-16512 GCF_046230915.1 Pseudomonas sp. KCJK8993 | reverse complement strand
CGGCGTCGTCAGATGTGTATAACAGACGGTCCATTGACTGACCCCAAGTCCAGAAACCAATCGGCCGCCCGACTCCAGGGAGTCAAGGCGGCCGCGGGGCATGCCTGCCGTCCAGGTCAGGCCTGGGCCTGGCTCTCCTGGCGTTTCTGCCGGGCCCGGCGGGCCAGCATGTTCAGGCACTCGATGGCAGCCGAGAACGCCATCGCCGCATAGACATAGCCCTTGGGCACGTGGGCACCGAAACCTTCGGCGATCAGGGTCATGCCGATCATGATCAAGAAGCCCAGCGCCAGCATTACCACGGTCGGGTTGTCATTGATGAACTTGGCCAGCGGCTCGGCGGCCAGCAGCATCACCAGCACCGAGACCACTACGGCGATGATCATGATCGGCAGGTGCTCGGTCATGCCCACGGCGGTAATGATGCTGTCGATGGAGAACACCATGTCCAGCAGCAGGATCTGGCCGATCGCCGCGGCGAAGCCGATGGCCACGCTGGGCGTCTCGGGCTTGGCCTCTTCAGGCTTGGAATCCATGCTGTGATGGATTTCCGTCGTGGCTTTCCATACCAGGAACAGGCCGCCGGCGATCAGGATCATGTCCTTCCAGGAGAAGCTCTGCCCCATCACCTCGATCACCGGCTCGGTGAGCTGGACGATGAACGCCACCGTGCTGAGCAAGGCCAGGCGCATGAACAGGGCCATGCCGATACCCAGCCGCCGCGCCTTGGCCCGGTGCTGTTCCGGCAACTTGTTGGTGAGGATGGAAATGAAGATCAGGTTATCGATGCCAAGCACGATCTCCATCACCACCAGGGTCGCCAGGGCGACCCAGGCGGTGGGGCTGGCGGCAAGCTGTAAAAGGTAATCCATGGTTCAATCCTGGCTCGGTTGAATGAAAGGTCAGATTTCCTGGGACGATTCGGCCTGCTTGGCGTCCTCATCCTGGTCTTTGTCCTTGCCGACGACACCGCGGGTGGCATCGCTCAGGGCCTGCTCCGCCGCCTTGTGAGTGTCGTCGATGGCTTGCTTGGCCACTTGCGCCGTTTTATCCAGCACGTGCTGGGCACTCTTTTCCGCCTGATCACAGCCCGCCAGGGTCAGCATAGAGAGGGCCAGCAGCGTGACCGCGCCCAGGTTCTTCAATGACATGCTCTTTCCTCGATAGAACGGACAGGACCAAGGGATGGCCCGTCGATGGCGTGGCATTCTAAGGAGCGCGATACTTCAGGAAAATTCGTATTTTTAGCAGTTATACTTCGATTTTTTCGAATACAGGCCAGCCATGCTCAACTACCGCCAATTGCACTACTTCTGGGTCGTGGCCAAGACCGGCAGCATCGTCCGCGCCTGCGAGCAGCTCAACCTGACGCCCCAGACCATCAGCGGGCAGATCACCCTGCTGGAGCAGACCTATGGCGTGGAACTGTTTCGCCGGGTCGGGCGCCAACTGGAGCTGACCGAAGCCGGGCGCCAGACGCTGCCCTATGCCGAGCAGATGTTCCAGCTCGGCGGCGAACTGGAGGCCATGCTCCGGGCCCGCCCCGATGAACAGCAGATCCAGTTCCGCGTGGGAGTGGCGGATGTGGTGCCCAAGTCCATCGTCTACCGGCTGATCGCCCCGACCATGGAGCTGAGCGAACCGATCCGCCTCACCTGCCGCGAAGACAAACTGGAACGCCTGCTCGCCGACCTGGCCATCCAGCGCCTGGACCTGGTGATTTCCGATAGCCCCATGCCAAGCCACCTGGATATCAAGGGCTACAGCCAGAAGCTGGGGGAATGCGGGATCAGTTTCTTCGCTACCGAGCAGCTGGCGCGCCTGCATGGCGCCGACTTTCCCCATGGCCTGCACGGGGCGCCACTGCTGATTCCCGGGCAGGAAACCGTGGTCCGCAGCCGCTTGCTACGCTGGTTCGCCGAGCAGCAACTGCAGCCGCGGATCATCGGGGAGTTCGACGACAGCGCCCTGATGCAGGCCTTCGGTCAGTCCGGGAGCGGTATCTTCATCGCCCCCAGCGTGATCGCCGATGAGGTGCGCCAGCAATATGGGGTGCAGCTGCTTGGCCAGACCGACGCCGTGGCCGAGTCGTTCTATGCCATTTCCGTGGAGCGCAAGGTCAAGCATCCCGGCATCGTGGCCATCACCGAAGGGGCGCGACGCGAATTGTTCACGCCCCTCGGCCACTGAACCTCAGGACGCGCAGGCCTGGGGAGCGGCCTCCGCCTTCATCAACAGCATCGCCAGGACGATGGACAGCAGGATGAAACCGGCCGCCGTGAACCCCAGGTGACCCAGGCCGAAGGTATCGATCACCCGGCCGCCGACCATCGCCCCCAGGCCCACGCCGATGTTGGCCCCGGCGATGTTCAGCGAGGCGGCGAACGCCGGCGCCTGCGGGGCGGCCTTCATCATCCGCACATGGCTGACCAGGAACATCGCCGCCTGGGTCATGCCCCAGACCCCCATGGCCGCCGCCAGCCCCAGGGTCGAGTGAATGCTCGGCACCAGGGCCACCATGCCGCCCATCATCAAGGCACAGAACACCATCGAGGCGATCAGCGGATGGCGGTCCACCACTCGGCCTCCCAGGGAGTTGCCGATCAGCCCCACCGCGCCGAAGCCCATCAGGCACCAGCCCACCAGGGTGCCGTTGAAGCCGGCCAGGCGCTCGAGGATGTCCGCCAGGTAGGTATAGGCGGTGAACATGCCACTGAATACCAGGATCGACAGCAGCACATGCCCGAGCATCAGCGGATTGCGCAGGATGCGAAACTGCGAGCCCAGGCTGGCCTGTTCGTCATGCACCGCGGTCTTGGGCAAGTAGAGGTACAAGAGCAGTGCCTTGGCAAAGGCCACCAGGGCGAGGATGGCGAACGCGCTGCGCCAACCGAAGACGTCGGCGATCAGGGTACCCACCGGAATCCCGAATACCGTGGCGCAGACGATGCCGAAACCGATCTTGGAGATGGCACGCCCGGCATCGTCCGGTCCGACGATATCCACCGCGGTTTCACTGGCCAGGGCCCAGAACACCGGCAACCCGAGGGCCGGCACCAGCCGGGCGAAGGCCATCACCCAGATGTTCGGCGCCAGGGCCGCCACGGTATTGGAGAGGCCGAACAGCACCAGCACGATGATGAACAGCTGCTTGCGCGGGAAACGCGCGAAATAGGCGGTCAGGAACGGGCCGAACGCGGCGACGGTGAACGCGAACAGGGTCACCAGCAAGCCGGCCTGGGACACGCTGACCTGCAAGTCGCGGGCGATCGCCGGCAACAGGCCGACGATCACGAACTCCGTGGTCAGGATGGTGAAGCCCGCGGCCGATAACAGCAGGATGGGAAACAGCATGAAAACTCCAGCGACGACGAATGACAGCGAGGCCCGAAGGGCGCGCTGAGCGGATAGGAAAAAAGGGATGGCGAATACTAACAGAGCGGGTCCGGGTCAAGGCAACCTCAAGCTGCTATCCCGGCTACCGACAAGTGGCAGATCGTCACATCGGCACGGGAAGCCGGGCCTGCTGTGCTAAAGTCCGCTCCCTGCCCCAAACGGACACCGGGCAAGCGCCTGTCACGTGACCGGCCCGAGCGTCCGTTGCTTTTCCGACCGCAGCCTGGTGTCGCGGTTCAATCCCGAGGCCGCGCCCTGCGGGACCGCCAATACGCACTGCACATTAAAAAAATAGAGATACCTTCATGAGCGCTTCACCTCCCTCTTTCCTGCAATCCCTCAAACGCCTGAGCCTGGTGACCCAGATCGTCATCGGCCTGATTGCCGGCATCGCCCTGGCACTGCTGGCGCCCGAGGCGGCCAAGGCCACCGCCTTCATCGGCAAGGTGTTCGTCTCGGCGCTCAAGGCCGTGGCGCCGATCCTGGTGTTCGTGCTGGTCATGGCGTCGATCGCCAACCACAAGCACGGCCAGGAAACCCACATCCGGCCGATCCTGGTGCTCTACCTGCTGGGCACCTTCGCCGCCGCGGTGGTGGCCGTGATCGCCAGCAGCCTGTTCCCGTCGTCCCTGGTGCTGGCCACCCACGACGTGGCCGTCAGCGCTCCCGGCGGTATCAGCGAAGTCCTGCAAAGCCTGCTGCTGAGCGTGGTGGACAACCCGGTCAGCGCGCTGATGAACGCCAATTTCATCGGCATCCTGGCCTGGGCCATCGGCATGGGCGTGGCCATCCGCCATGCCGGGGAAGCCACCCGCAACGTGCTCGAGGACCTGTCCAGCGGCGTGACCCTGATCGTGCGGGTGGTGATCCGCTTCGCGCCCCTGGGGATCTTCGGCCTGGTGGCCTCGACCCTGGCCACTTCCGGCTTCGATGCCCTGCTCGGCTACCTGCACCTGCTGGCGGTGCTGATCGGCTGCATGCTGTTCGTGGCCCTGGTGATGAACCCGCTGATCGTCTACTGGAAGATCCGCCGCAACCCCTTCCCGCTGGTGCTGACCTGCCTGCGCGAAAGCGGTATCACCGCCTTCTTCACCCGCAGCTCGGCAGCCAACATCCCGGTCAACCTGGAGCTGAGCAAGCGCCTGGGCCTGCATGAAGACACCTATTCGGTGTCCATCCCCCTGGGCGCCACCATCAACATGGCCGGTGCGGCGATCACCATCACCGTGCTCACCCTGGCCGCCGTGCACACCCTGGGCATCGCCGTGGACCTGCCCACCGCCGTGCTGCTGAGCGTGGTCGCGGCCATCTGCGCCTGCGGTGCGTCCGGCGTCGCCGGTGGCTCGCTGCTGCTGATCCCGCTGGCCTGCAGCCTGTTCGGCATCCCCAGCGAAATCGCCATGCAAGTGGTGGCCGTGGGCTTCATCATCGGCGTCCTGCAGGACTCGGCGGAAACCGCGCTGAACTCCTCCACCGACGTGCTCTTCACCGCCGCGGCCTGCATGGCCCAGGAAGACAAGGGCCAGGCAGCAGCCTGATTGCGCCCCATTGAAAAAGCCCGGCCAGGGTTAACCTGGCCGGGCTTTTTCATGCCTGCAACCCAGTCGGGAGCGGGATCAGAAGGCGCCCATGTAGTCACGCTTGCCCACTTCCACGCCGTTGTGGCGCAGGATGGCGTAGGTGGTGGTGACGTGGAAGAAGAACTGCGGCAGGCCGTAGCTCAGCAGGTAGGACTGGCCGCTGAAGCGCTTCTCTTTCGGAGTACCCGGGCGGGTGACGATCTCGATGCCTTCCTTGCCGTCGACCTGGGTCGGCTGGATGGTGTCGAGGAAGGCCAGGACCTTGGCCAGCAGCGCCTGGAGCTCGGCGAAGGTGGTTTCGCTGTCGTCATACTTGGGCAGCTCGATCTCGGCCAGGCGCGAGGAGACACCCTTGGCGAAGTCCACGGCGATCTGTACCTGGCGCACCAGCGGGAACATGTCCGGATACAAACGCGCCTGGAGCAAGGCCGCAGGCTCGATGTTCTTCGCCGTGGCGTGGGCCTCGGCCTTGTGCAACACATCGCTCAGGGCCTTGAGCATCTGCTTGAAAACAGGAACGGAAGCGGCGTACAGGGAAATGGTCATGACAGTCTCGATCAACGGTGATGGGAATACAGCGAGCGCGGATTATAGCCCCAGGCCGTGACCCGGTGCGTCTTGCGCAATGCTCTGGCGGTAGACGCTGGGGGCCACGCCGAACCAGCGCTTGAAGCTCTGGGAAAAACTCGACAGGTCGCTGAAGCCCAAACGCTCGGCGATCTGGCCCAGGCTCAAGGCGGGATTGGCCAGCAACTCCAGCGCCCGGGCCCCACGCTGCTCGGCCAGCAACTGGCGATAGCTGGTGCCCTCCTCCTGCAAACGCCGCTTGAGGGTGCGCACGCTGGTGTGAATCAGGCGGGCCATGCCCGGCAGGTCCGGCACGCTGCCGGCGGGCTGCGCGTCCAGTTGCAGACGCACCTGCGCGGCGCTGCCCTGGGGCGCCTGCCGACGCTCCAGCAACTGCGCGCACATCTGCTCGCACATCGATACCGTGACCGGATTGGCCTGGGGCAAGGGACGCTGGAGCAAGCGCCGGTCGAACGCCAGGGCATGATCGGCCGCGCGAAACTCCGGGACTAGGCCGAAGATCCCACGGGCGTCATCCACGCCATGGCGAACCGGCGGCGCACCACGGCGGGTCAGCCGCAGCAGGCGAAAATCCTGGCCGACGATTTCCTTCATCAATACCGCCGCCGCGGCCATGTCCCGCTCCAGCAGGAACGTCCGCACCCGCTCGTCCGGCACCGCCGGCTCGCCAAAGGTCAGCACCCCAAGGCCGGGCTCCTGGTGGTAACCGATAGAGGCGAAGGCATAGGTCAGGGGCAAGAAGCGCAGGGCCAGGCGCAAGGCGTCGGCCGGGGTCGCGCTGCTGATCAGGCCATAGCCGAACAAGCCATAGGTGGAGAAGTGATAGCGCAGGCCCACCTCATGGCCCAGCCCCGGCGGGTGCCCCAGCAAAGCCAGCAAGTTACCCACCAGCCGCAACTCCTGGGCCGCCGACAACAGGCTGTTGGGGTCCTGCAGTTGCTCCAGGGACAGGCCCGAGCCGGCCAACAGGCGCGTCTGCGTCAGGCCCCGCTCGAGGCCGAAGTTCACCAGCAACAGGGCACTGGAGGATCCGCGGGTGAATGACTGAATGTTCATGGGCCAGCTCGTCGCAGCATGCTTTGGCCCAAATACTAAAGCACTTGTCCCCTTCCAGCATGGGGTCGGCGCCGGATTGCCTGCATGCTTGCTCCACCCGGCTCGTAGTCTCCCCTCGGGAAGTGGCCACATCCCACCACAACAATAACAACGAGGTCGTCATGCCAGCATCCACCACTGCTTCGAACTCCGCACCCGACGCCAGCCAGCCCCTGGAGGCCATCATCATCGGCGCCGGCTTCGGTGGCCTGGGCATGGGCATCGCCCTGCGCAAGGCTGGGGCCAGCCGCTTCGTCATTCTGGAGAAAGGCCAGGACGTCGGCGGAGTCTGGCGCGACAACAGCTATCCCGGGGCCGCCTGCGACGTGCCCTCGCACCTCTACTCGTTTTCCTTCGAGCCCAATCCCCACTGGTCCCGGACCTTCGCTCCCCAGGCGGAAATCCACGCCTACCTGCGGCACTGCGCCAAAAGCCATGGCCTGGAACCGTTCATCCGGTTCGGCGCCGAGGTCCGCCAGGCCAGCTTCGACCAGGAGCTGGGCTGCTGGCAGGTGACCTGCAACGACGGCCAGGTGCTGCTGGCGCGCCTGCTGATCAGCGCCACCGGGCAACTGAGCCGTCCAATGCTGCCGAAGCTGGCGGGCATGCAGAGCTTCGCCGGCCAGATATTCCACTCCGCCACCTGGAACCACGACTACTCCCTGGCCGGCAAGCGGGTCGCGGTGATCGGCACCGGAGCCTCGGCGATCCAGTTCGTGCCGCAGGTCGCCGCCCAGGTCGCGGCGCTGAAAGTCTTCCAGCGCTCGCCGGCCTACATCATGGCCAAGGCCGACCGTCCCTACAGTCCCCGGGAAAAACAGCGTTTCGCCCGCTACCCGCTGTGGATGAAGTTGGTGCGCGCCGGCCATTACCTGCACTTCGAGTCCCGCGCCCTGGGTTTCACCCGCTTGCGCGGCCTGATGCGCTGGGCCGTGGGCCGGCCCTTCCATAAGTTGCTGGAGACTTCGGTGTCCAACCCGCGGCTACGCCGCCAGATGACCCCGGACTATCCCATCGGCTGCAAGCGCATCCTGCTGTCCAACGACTACCTGGCCACCTTCGACCAAGCCCATGTGCAATTGCTGACCCAGGGCATCAAGCGCATCACCGAGCACGGTATCCAGACCCAGGACGGCGAGCAGCACGATGTGGATGCGATCATCTACGGCACCGGCTTCGCAGCCACCGAGTTTCTCTCGCCGATGCACATCACCGGCCGCAACGGGCTCGACCTGAACCAGGCCTGGCAACAGGGCGCGGCCGCCTACCTGGGGCTCAGCGTGCCCGGCTTCCCGAACTTCTTCATGCTCTACGGCCCCAACACCAACCTGGGCCACAACTCCATCATCCATATGCTGGAAAGCCAGATCGCCCATGTGCTGAAGGCTCGCCAGGCCCTGCTGGCCAGCGGCGCCCGCACCGTGGAAGTGGATGAGCGCCCGCACCGGCGCTTCCAGCTGCGGATCCAGCAACGCCTGGCCAACTCGGTGTGGAGCGGCTGCAAGAGCTGGTATGTAGACGAGCAAGGTCACAACAGCACCAATTGGCCCGGCTTCACCTTCACCTATCGCTGGCTGGCGCGATACGCCGGGCTGGCGGCCTACCAACTCTCCAGCCCGCTGGACCCGGCCTCGCCGGCGAGCGGGCGCAGCATCGCCGCCCCCCGGGACTGGCTGGAGCGGGCCAACGCGGCCTTCCTCAGGCTGTTCCTGCGCTGCACCTTCAGGGCCCTGATCGGCCCGCCACGGGCCCTGGCCAGCCAGCGCAAGCTCGTCGCCGGCTTGTCCTGGCTGATGCCGCCAGCCCTGGGGGTCGCTCGGCGGCGCACGCACCTGGGCCGGGTACCGGTGCAGATCATCGAACCCAAGGCCACTGCCGCCAGGGGCACGATCCTCTACCTGCACGGCGGCGCGTTCTGCCTCGGCAGCCCGGATACCCACTACAGCGTCACCAGCCGCCTGGCCAAGGAAAGCGGCTGTGCCGTCTGGGTCCCCGACTATCGACTGGCCCCGGAGCACCCCTACCCGGCGGGGCTGGACGACTGCCTGGCCTGCTATGACGCGATCCGCGCCCAGGGTTGCCCGGCCGAACAACTGCTGATCGCCGGCGACTCCGCCGGGGGGGCGCTGGCGTTGGCCCTGGCCCTGGCCTTGAAGGAACGGGGCGACGGCATCGCCGCCGGGCTCATGCTGTTGTCGCCAGTCACCGACCCGACCCTGGCTGGCCCCAGCTTGCAGAGCCGCCACGGCGTGGACCCGATGATTCGCCGCGACTGGCTGGAACAGGCCCTGCAAGCCTATGGCGCGCCCGATCAAGGCCTGTTGCACCGCCCCCTGGAGGCCGAGCTGGACGGCCTGCCACCGATGCTGGTGCAGGTGGGTGACCAGGAGCTGCTGCTGTCCGACGCCTGCCGCCTGGCCGAGCACGCCCGGGCCTGCGGGGTGCCTTGCGAGCTGGAGATTCACCACGAGCGCTGGCATGTCTTCCAACTGCAGGCCTTCTACCTGCGCTCGGCCAGGAATGCCCTGCGCACCCTGGCGCGCTTCGCCGGCCAGTGCCTGGAGCAACCGCCCGCAGCCGATGCCCGCCGGTCACCTGCGACGGCAAAAGTGTCTACGCAAGCACAACCCGGTTGACCGCCAGCGGCCACGCCCTCGCCCAGGCGTGGCCCGGCACCCGGTTGCATGCCTGTCACCAAGTTCTGATGGCCAGGAACCGCTTCTGCGGGTAAAACAGAGCCCCTCGAAAGCGGCCGTCATGGCCGTGGATACCCCCAGTACCCAGCAGGCGACCTGAGCGGGCTATCCACGCGTCTTTCCATCAGACACCAAGGGAGCAGTACTCATGAGCAGCGAACACGAAACCTCCAGCGAACCCCTGCGTCTTGGCAGCACGGAAATCCGCATCCTGGGTTCGTTGATCGAAAAGCAGGCCACCAACCCGGAAACCTATCCCCTGACCCTCAACGCCCTGGTCATCGCCTGCAACCAGAAGACCAGCCGCGAGCCGGTGATGAACCTGACCCCGGGCCAGGTCGGCCAGAGCCTGCGCAGCCTGGAGGCCCAGGGTTTCACTCGCCTGCAGATGGGCAGCCGCGCCGATCGCTGGGAGCAGCGCCTGGAAAAAGCCCTGGAACTGGTGCCGGCGCAGTTGATCCTCTGTGGCCTGATGTTCCTGCGTGGCCCACAGACCGTGAACGAACTGCTGACCCGCAGCGGGCGCATGCACGACTTCGAAGACAGCGAGCAGGTCCTGCACCAGCTCGAGCGCCTGGTGGCCCGCGGCCTGGCCTTGCACCTGCCGCGCCAGGCCGGCCAGCGCGAAGACCGCTACACCCATGCCCTGGGTGACCCGGCGGACATCGAGGCGATCCTCGCCGCCCGTGGCAACCCGGTGGAGCGCAGCAGCGGCGCCAATGTGTCGCTGGAGCGCATCGAAGAACTGGAAGCGCGGGTCGCCGCCCTCGAAGAACGCCTGGCCCGCCTGGAAGGCTAGGCCTCGGCCACTGCCGAAGGTTGCGACCACTTCGCGCGCCTTCGGCTCACCGGCCCCTTCAAGCCCGGGCGAAGGCCACGGCCTGCTGGAACTGCTCTTCGCTCGGACGTACGCCGGTGTACAGCACGAACTGCTCCAGGGCCTGGATGGCAATCACTTCAAGCCCGGTGATGACCTGCTTGCCCGCAGCCCGGGCCTGTACGATCAACGGCGTCTCGGCCGGGACCGCCACCACATCGAACACGATATCCGCCGCGGCGATGGCCTCGGCCTCGAAGGCCAGTTGCTGTGCCTCGGGGCCGCCACTCATGCCGATCGGCGTGACGTTGACCAGCATCCGCGGACGCAGGCTGCCCAGCTCCGCCTGCCACTGGTAGCCCAGGGAGCGGGCCAGGGCACGGCCGGCCACCTCGTTGCGGGCCACGATCACGCCATGGGCATGACCGCCGTCGCGCAAGGCACTGGCCACCGCCTTGGCCATGCCACCGCTGCCGCGCAGGACGAAGGTGCAGTCCTTGGGCACCGCATGGGCCGCCAGCAACTGCGCCACGGCAATGTAGTCGGTGTTATAGGCCTTCAAATGACCGTTGGTGTTGACGATGGTGTTGATCGAGGCAATGGCCCGGGCCGAGTCGTCCAGCTCGTCCACCAGGGCGATGCAGTCTTCCTTGAACGGCATGGATACACCGCAGCCACGGATACCCAGGGCCCGGATCCCACCGACCGCACCCGGCAGGTCCTGGCTGCTGAAGGCCTTGTAGTAGAAGTTCAGCCCCAGTTGCTCATACAGGTGATTGTGAAAGCGCAGGCCGAAGTTCCCCGGACGCCCGGACAACGACATGCACAACTGGGTGTCTTTATTGGGGTTCATTTGCATCTTCATCTCCTCGCCGGGCACTTTCGGATAGACGGGATTGGTCGGCCAGCCGCTTGTGCCCGATCATATCGGCGCTTGTTCAAAGGGCTCTAGCCGTCCAGGGATAACGGTAAAGAGACCGGTACAGACCTTACACAACATTTACTCAACGGCTGTGCAGATTTTGCGATAACCACTGTCTTAGAAGTATCCCCGCGTCAGTTCTCGAGTCTGGTGCAGACCATAAACGCAGGGGTTGAACCGAGGAAAAACCATGATCTCCAAAATCCCCAAGCTAGCCCTGCTCATTGGTGCACTCGCTGTCGCCGGCCAGGCATCCGCCCATGGCGGTGGCTGGGCCGGGCCCGCCGCGCTGGGCGCGGTCGTCGGCGCAGCCGTCGTGGGTTCGGTGGTCGCCAACCAGGATCGCCCGGTCTACGTGCAACAGGCCCCGGTGTATGTGCAACCAGCCCCGGTGTACGCCGCCCGACCGCCCCCTCCGGTCTACTACCAACCGGCACCGGTCTATGTGCAACAGCCGATCTACTATCGCCCGGCACCGGTCTACTACGGGCCACCCCGTGGCTACTACGGCCATCCTCATTACTACTACGGCCCTGGCCGCTGGTAAGGGGCAGCAGGATCAAACGACAGGCCCCGCCCTCCAAGGCGGGGCCTGTTGCATTCCGGCTCCGGCCGAATGTCTGAATAATTCTGCAGAATGTCGTGGCTGGAACAGTAATTGCGTTCAAATCCGGCAATAGTGTGCCGATCCCAAGGATGCCCCGGGCGACATGGGATGGTCATGTTTGTGTCATCCCAGGGCTGCAAGATCGATCCAGTCCGATCGCCCCACGCCCATAACAACAAGGACGCTCCCCATGCCTACGCAAAATCCGCACCGCGTTGCCGGCCTCTGCACCTCCAGCCGGGTGTATGACGCCCTGACCGAGCTCAAGCACCTGGAAGGCCATCGCAACGCCAAGTTCCTGTCCCTGCTGACCCAGAATCTGGTGCGCAAGGGCCTGCTCAACGAGCATGAGGTGCTGCAGATGCTCGACCAGGTCGTGGACTGATCCCGCGCGCGCCGTGGGTGAATATCCTGCCCAGCCATCGATGTCCATTATCGATCCGGGTGATTTTTCGTAGCACTGGGCACTTTGTAAGGTAACCGCTCCCATAAAGGAGCTTCCCATGCCCAAGGTTCAGATCATGTCCGTCGTCGGTAGCGCCGTCCCCGCCCCACTGCGGGAATCGGGCTTGCTCGCCTGCTGGTACCTGGTCCGCGATGGCGAGACCGTCAGCGGCCCCCTGGCTTCATTAACCGCCGCCCAGGCCCTTTCCCGGCAACTGGATCGCCAGCCAGTGCACGCCTAGCTGCCTGAACGTTGACTGCAAGAACGATGTCCCGCAGACCCGGCACCAGGCCGTTCAGGGCAAGGGCAAGCGCGCCCGTGGCCGGGTCTCGACGAACAGGCCCCAGCTGGACAGGAACAACGCGGCGATCAAGGGGCCGATGACGAAACCATTGAGGCCGAAGATCGCCAGGCCGCCCAGGGTCGAGACCAGGATCAGGTAATCCGGCATCCGGGTATCCTTGCCCACCAGGATCGGTCGTAGCAGGTTGTCCACTAGGCCGATCACCAGCACCCCGAACAGGCCCAGCACCACGCCCTGCCAGATGGCCCCGCTGAGCAGGAAGTACACCGCCACCGGCCCCCAGACCAGCCCCGCGCCCACTGCCGGCAACAGCGACAGAAAGGCCATCAGCACCGCCCACAGCAACACGCTGGGAATATCGAGGAACCAGAAGATCAACCCGCCCAGGGCGCCCTGGGTCACCGCCACCAGCACATTGCCCTTGACCGTGGCCCGCACCACCCGGGTGAACTTCAATTGCAGGCGCCGCTTCTGGTATTCCGCCAGCGGTACCGCGGCGCGGATCTTGCGCACCAGCTCCGGGCCATCGCGCAGGAAGAAAAACAGCAGGTAGAGCATGACGGAGAAGCCCACCAGGAATTCGAAGGTGCCCTGGCCGAAGCTGAACGCCTGGGTCGCCAGGTAATGACTGCCCTGCATCGCCCCCTTGGCCACCTTTTCCTGCAGGCCCTGGAGCTCGCCGAGGCCGAAGCGGTCCAGCAAGCCCTGCACGGAGGGCGGCAAGCGATGTTTGAACAGCTCCAGGTAGCCGGCGATGTCCAGTTGCCCGCTCTCGATCTTGCGATACAACTCGGCGCCTTCCTGGACCAACAGCACGCTGATGGCGATCACCGGCAGGATGGCGATCACCAGGCAGATGCCCAGGGTGCACAGCGAGCACAGGTTGCGCCGGCCCCCGAGGCGCAGCAGCAGGCGGCGCTGCAACGGCGCGAAGAGAATGCCGAGGATCACCGCCCAGAACAGCGCACCGTAGAACGGCAGCAAGATCCAGATGAAGGCCACACTGACCAATGCCAGCAACAGCAGCAGGCTCTTGTTTTGCAGGTTGTTCTGATTCATGTCCGGTCCAGGTCGGTCAACGCCGGTTGGCGTCCTGGGATTTAGTCCGCCGCCAGGTCGCCAAGTGCCGTATTTTCTCTAGCGGATATAGACCCAGGTCAATGAATGCCCGCGGGCGCTGCCTTACCCTCGCGACCTTTTGCGACCGACAGCCCCATGACGCTCCTCGCCAAACCCGAACTCCTGGCCCCCGCCGGCACCCTCAAGAACATGCGCTATGCCTTCGCCTACGGCGCCGACGCGGTGTATGCCGGACAACCGCGCTACAGCCTGCGGGTGCGCAACAACGAATTCGACCACGCCAACCTGGCCCTCGGCATCCGCGAGGCCCAGGCCCAGGGCAAACGCTTCTACGTGGTGGTCAACATCGCCCCGCACAATGCCAAGCTCAAGACCTTCCTCAAGGACCTGGCGCCGGTGATCGAAATGGCCCCCGACGCGCTGATCATGTCCGATCCGGGACTGATCATGCTGGTACGCCGGCACTTCCCGACCATGCCGATCCACCTGTCGGTGCAGGCCAACACGGTGAACTGGGCCAGCGTCGAGTTCTGGCAGCAGCAGGGCCTGAGCCGGATCATCCTGTCCCGGGAGCTGTCGCTGGAGGAAATCGAGGAAATCCGCCAGCAGGTGCCGGCCATGGAGCTGGAAGTCTTCGTCCACGGCGCCCTGTGCATGGCCTATTCCGGGCGCTGCCTGCTCTCGGGCTACATGAACAAGCGCGACGCCAACCAGGGCACCTGTACCAACGCCTGCCGCTGGAAATACAAGGCCGAGCAAGCCACCGAGAACGACCTCGGGGAAATCGTCCAGACCTTCGAGCCCGAACCGACCTTGGGCCTGGGCGCCCCCACCGACCAGGTGTTCCTGCTCCAGGAAGCCAATCGTCCGGACGAGCAGATGCCGGCCTTCGAGGACGAACACGGCACCTACATCATGAACGCCAAGGATCTGCGGGCGGTGCAACACGTGGAGCGCCTGACGCGCATGGGCGTGCACTCGCTGAAGATCGAGGGCCGGACCAAGTCCCACTTCTACTGCGCCCGTACCACCCAGGTCTATCGCCGGGCCATCGACGATGCCGCCGCCGGGCGCGAGTTCGACCGCAGCCTGATGAACGACCTGGAATCCCTGGCCCAGCGCGGCTACACCGAGGGTTTCCTGCGCCGTCATGTGCATGACGAATACCAGAACTACCAGAACGGCAGCTCGGTGTCGGAGCGCCAGCAGTTCGTCGGCGAACTCACCGGACTGCGCCGCGATCGCCTGGCCGAGGTCAAGGTGAAGAACCGCTTCGCCCTGGGTGATCACATGGAACTGATGACGCCCAAGGGCAACTTCCACTTCGACTTGCATGAGCTGCACGACGCCCAGGGCCAGGCCATCGCAGTGGCCCCGGGCGACGGCCATACCGTGTACCTGCCGATTCCCGACCAGGTGGACCTGCGCTTCGGCCTGCTGATGCGCGATATCGGCGCCTGAGGCGCAACGCCCTCACCTTCCACCGCCATCCCCTGTCCGAGCACCGCCCGGCGTGAACCACGCCGGCTGCGGGCATCCCCCGCGGTCCTGCCCAGGACCCGTCACGAAAGCCTGATAAGCATGATCGACAACGGTCTGCGGCCGCCGCCCGGATATCGTTGAATCAGGCCTGCCGCTGCCCGCAAACGCCCGCAGCAGCGGGCCTGGCTGCCCCGGCCCACGCGGCTGGGGACTATGCGGGACGTTATACTTTTCGGCCGCGAAAGCAGACCGCGTTCGCGAAAAAGCAGCTCCTGCAGTAGCAGAATTACAACGATAAATACAAAGGAATGTCTTGATTATGTCCGACTCCAATCTGCATCGGCTCGCCAGCCAATTCTCTCCCAGACCCATGGAACATCGCCTGGAACTTCGCCATCTGCGCTACTTCAAGGCGGTGGCCGAAGAGTTGAGTTTCACCCGTGCGGCGCAGAAGTTGCACATGGCGCAACCCCCGCTGAGCCAACAGATCAAGCAGCTGGAAGAAGATCTCGGCGCCCTGCTGTTCGAGCGCCAGAGCCGGCCACTGCGCCTGACCGAGGCCGGCGGCCAATTCCTGCTCAAGGTCCGGGCCATCCTCGACGCCGTGCAGTCCAGCGTCAGGGAGATCCGCGGCCTCGCCGAAGGCCACACCGGGCGCCTGTCCATCGGCTTCGCCGGCTCGGTGATGTACAACCGGCTGCCGGAAGTGCTGGGGCTGTTCCAGCAGTGCCACCCGGATGTGGAACTGTCGTTCAAGGAACTGCTGGCGGCGGACATCGCCCCGGCGCTGCTGGAGCATCACATCGACATGGGTTTCGCCCGGCCCCCGATCGATGACGACCCGGCGATCGAGCAACGCTTGCTGCTCAAGGAACCGCTGGTGGTGGCGCTCCCGGCCAGGCATCGCCTGGCCGGGCACAAGCACCTGGAACTCAAGGACCTGGATAACGAGAAGACCGTGCTCTATCCGCGCTATCCGCTGCCGAGCCTGACCGACCGGATCCTGTCCCACCTCGAGCCGCTGGGGATCAAGTTGCGCATCGTGCAACAGATCGAGAACCTGCAAGCCGCCCTGGGCCTGACCAGGGCCGGGGTGGGGCTGACCTTCGTGCCCCAGAGCGTCGGCGCCGAGCAGCGCCAGGGCATCGTGTTCCTGCGAATTCGCGGCAATCCGCTGCACTCGCCCCTGAGCGCCGCCTGGCTGCCGAGCTCCAACTCGGTGGCCCTGCGCAATTTCCTGCCCCTGCTCAGCCTGTTGGGAGAAGACCCCCAGGCCCTACCTACCCCCGGCAACCGGGATAACGGCTCCGGTGACATAGCTCGCCGCGGCTGAGGCCAACCAGCACACGCAGTCGGCCACCTCCTCCGGCAATCCTGCCCTGCCTGCGGGCACTCCCGTGGACATCTCAGCCAACCGCTCGGGTTTTCCGGCTGCGGCGTGCAACCCTGTCTCGATCAAACCCGGAGCCACGGCATTGACCCTGATGCCTTCATCGGCGA
>NZ_JBJJLO010000133.1:0-16741 GCF_046230915.1 Pseudomonas sp. KCJK8993 | reverse complement strand
TTGCTTTTCAGCAACTCGTTGACCTGTTGCGGGTTGGCCTTGCCCTTGGAGGCCTTCATCGCCTGGCCGACGAAGAAGCCGAACATCTTGCCGCGCTTGGCTTCGTCCGCGGCGCGATATTGTTCGACCTGCTCGGCGTTGGCCGCGAGCATTTCGTCCAGTACCGCCGAGATCGCGCCGGTGTCGGTGACCTGCTTGAGGCCACGCTTGTCGATGATCTCGTCGGCGTTGCCTTCGCCGTTGGCCATGGCTTCGAACACGGTCTTGGCGATCTTGCCGGAGATGGTGTTGTCCTTGATGCGCAGGAGCATGCCGCCCAGTTGCTCGGCCGATACCGGGGCTTGGTCGATCTCCAGGCCCTGCTTGTTCAGCAGGCTGCCCAGCTCGACCATGACCCAGTTGGCCGCCAGCTTGGCGTCGCCGGCGATGTTGGCGACCTTCTCGAAGTAGTCCGCCTGCTCGCGGCTGGAGGCCAGCACGCTGGCATCGTAGACCGACAGGCCGAACTGCTCCTGGAAGCGCTCGCGTTTCTGCGGTGGCAGCTCCGGCAGGGTGGCGCGCACCTGGGCGAGGAAAGCGTCCTCGATGACCACGGGCAGCAGGTCCGGATCGGGGAAGTAACGATAGTCGTTGGCTTCTTCCTTGCTGCGCATCGGACGGGTCTCGTCCTTGTTCGGGTCGTACAGGCGAGTCTGCTGGATCACCTTGCCGCCGTCCTCGATCAGGTCGATCTGGCGCTGGACCTCGGAGTTGATCGCCTTCTCGATGAAGCGGAACGAGTTGACGTTCTTGATCTCGCAGCGGGTGCCGAACTCGGCCTGGCCCTTGGGCCGGATCGAGACGTTGCAGTCGCAGCGCAGGGAGCCTTCGGCCATGTTGCCGTCGCAGATCCCCAGGTAGCGCACCAGGGCATGGATCGACTTGACGTAGGCCACGGCTT
Organism: Pseudomonas sp. KCJK8993; assembly: GCF_046230915.1. Lineage (NCBI taxonomy): Bacteria > Pseudomonadati > Pseudomonadota > Gammaproteobacteria > Pseudomonadales > Pseudomonadaceae > Pseudomonas > Pseudomonas sp. KCJK8993. The sequence goes on along the minus strand of NZ_JBJJLO010000133.1, from coordinate 15,801 downwards.
CCTTGGCGCTGCGCAGGTCAGGCTCGGAAACGATTTCCAGCAGCGGCGTGCCGGCCCGGTTCAGGTCGATGCCGGAGGCGCCGTTGAACTCTTCGTGCAGGCTCTTGCCGGCATCTTCCTCCAGGTGCGCCCGGGTGATGCCAATGCGCTTGACGGTGCCGTCTTCCAGGGGGATGTCCAGGTGGCCCTTGCCGACGATCGGCAGGTCCATCTGGCTGATCTGGTAGCCCTTGGGCAGGTCCGGGTAGAAGTAGTTCTTGCGGGCGAACACGTTGTGCTGGCCGATCTCGGCGTTCACCGCCAGGCCGAACATCACCGCCATGCGCACCGCTTCCTGGTTCAGCACCGGCAGCACCCCGGGCATGCCCAGGTCCACCAGGCTGGCCTGGGTGTTGGGCTCGGCACCGAAGGCGGTGGAGCTACCGGAGAAAATCTTCGATTGAGTGGTGAGCTGGGTATGGATCTCCAGCCCGATCACGACTTCCCATTGCATGTGTGTCTCCTCAGAAGCCGGTTGGGGTGCGGGTGTGCCAGTCGGTGTTCAACTGGTACTGGTGCGCAACGTTGAGCAAGCGGCCTTCCTGGAAATACGGGGCAAGCAGTTGCACGCCCACCGGCAGGCCATCGACGAAACCTGCCGGCATGGACAGGCCCGGCAGACCGGCGAGGTTGGCGGTGATGGTGTAGACGTCTTCCAGGTACGCAGCGACCGGGTCGCTGTTCTTGGCGCCGAGTTTCCAGGCCGGGTTCGGCGTGGTCGGGCCGAGGATGACGTCGACTTCCTCGAAGGCGTTCATGAAGTCGTTCTTCACCAGGCGCCGGATCTTTTGCGCCTTGAGGTAGTAGGCGTCGTAGTAGCCGGCGGACAGCGCGTAGGCACCGACCATGATCCGGCGCTGCACTTCGCTGCCGAAGCCTTCGCCACGGGAGCGGGTGTACAGGTCTTCCAGGTCCCTGGGGTTCTCGCAGCGGTAGCCGAAGCGCACGCCGTCGAAACGCGACAGGTTGGAGGAGGCTTCCGCCGGGGCGATCACGTAGTACGCCGGGATCGCGTGCTGCATGTTCGGCAGGCTGATTTGCTTGATCACCGCGCCGAGCTTTTCCAGCTCCTTGATGCTGGCGTGGATCAGGTCGGCGATGCGCGGGTCGAGGCCGGCGCTGAAGTATTCCTTCGGCACGCCGATGCGCAGGCCCTGCAGCGAGCTGTTTAGGCTGGCGCTGTAGTCGGGCACGGGTTCATCGATGCTGGTGGAGTCGTTCGGGTCGAAGCCGGCCATGCCTTGCAGCAGGAGCGCGCAGTCTTCGGCGGTGCGTGCCAGCGGGCCGCCCTGGTCGAGGCTGGACGCGTAGGCGATCATGCCCCAGCGGGACACGCGGCCATAGGTCGGCTTCAGGCCGGTGAGGTTGGTGAACGCAGCCGGCTGGCGGATCGAGCCGCCGGTGTCGGTGGCGGTGGCGGCCGGCAGCAGGCGCGCGGCCACGGCGGCGGCGGAACCACCGGACGAGCCGCCCGGTACGTGTTCCAGGTTCCACGGGTTCTTCACCGCGCCATACCAGCTCGACTCGTTGGCCGAACCCATGGCGAATTCGTCCATGTTGGTCTTGCCCAGGGTCACGGTGCCGGCGGCGGCCAGCTTGGAGACCACGGTAGCGTCGTAGGGTGCCTTGAAATTGTCGAGCATCTTCGAGCCACAGCTGGTGCGGATGCCCTGGGTGCAGAACAGGTCCTTGTGGGCGATCGGCGCGCCCAGCAGGGCGCCGCTCTCGCCGCTTGCGCGACGGGCATCGGCGGCCTTGGCCTGGGCCAGCGCGAGGTCTTCGGTGAGGCTGATGAAGCTGTTGATCTGCGGGTCGAGCTGGGCGATGCGCGCCAGCAGGGTGCGGGTCAGTTCTTCGGAGGAGAATTTCTTGTCGGCGAGTCCGCGGGCGATCTCGGCCAGGGTCATGTGGTGCATTGCAGGCTCTTTCCCTTTAGTCGATGACTTTCGGAACCAGGTACAGGCCGTTTTCGACCGCTGGCGCGATGGACTGGTAGGCCTCGCGATGGTTGGACTCGGTCACAACGTCTGCGCGCAGGCGCTGGCTGGCTTCCAGGGGGTGGGCCAGCGGCTCGATACCGTCGGTATCGACTGCCTGCATTTCATCCACCAGCCCCAGAATGCTGTTCAGGGCGGAGGTGATGTGTGGAAGATCGCCTTCATTGAGCTTGATGCTGGCCAAATGAGCGATTTTTTCCACATCGGAGCGTTCAAGCGCCATGGGATTCTCCAGTGGAAAACAAAAGCGGAAATCGTCCGCGTGTCAGATTGTCGGAACACTACCGTATTTCTACGGTCTTACGGCCGCGATTGTGGGGGTTGGTGCACAGAAAAGCCGCCAATTTAACATATTGGCGCCTTGCCCAAAATCCCTGTCGTTGTTAGAGTTTGCCGCACTTTTTTACCCACGCGTTGCCTAGGGTCCCTTTCCCATGTTCAAGAAACTGCGTGGCATGTTTTCCAGCGATCTTTCCATTGACCTGGGCACTGCCAACACCCTTATTTACGTGCGCGAGCGCGGTATTGTCCTGAATGAACCCTCTGTCGTAGCCATCCGGACCCACGGTAATCAGAAAAGTGTTGTGGCGGTTGGTACCGAAGCCAAACGCATGCTCGGTCGTACTCCGGGCAACATTGCTGCCATTCGTCCGATGAAGGACGGCGTGATCGCCGATTTCAGCGTCTGCGAAAAGATGCTGCAGTACTTCATCAACAAGGTTCATGAAAACAGCTTCCTGCAGCCCAGCCCTCGGGTGCTGATCTGCGTTCCATGCAAGTCCACCCAGGTTGAGCGTCGCGCCATCCGTGAGTCGGCCCTTGGCGCCGGCGCCCGTGAAGTGTTCCTGATCGAAGAGCCGATGTCCGCCGCCATCGGTGCCGGCCTGCCGGTCGAGGAAGCCCGTGGCTCGATGGTCGTGGATATCGGTGGCGGTACCACCGAGATCGCCCTGATCTCCCTCAACGGCGTGGTGTATGCCGAGTCCGTCCGTGTCGGTGGCGACCGCTTCGACGAAGCCATCGTCACCTACGTGCGTCGCAACTACGGCAGCCTGATCGGCGAGTCCACCGCCGAGCGCATCAAGCAGGAAATCGGCACCGCCTACCCGGGCGGCGAAGTGCGCGAAGTCGACGTGCGCGGCCGTAACCTGGCCGAAGGCGTGCCGCGTGCCTTCACCTTGAACTCCAATGAAGTGCTGGAGGCTCTGCAAGAGTCCCTGGCCGCCATCGTTCAGGCAGTGAAGAGCGCCCTGGAGCAGTCGCCTCCGGAACTGGCTTCGGATATCGCCGAGCGCGGCCTGGTGCTGACCGGTGGTGGCGCGCTGCTGCGTGACCTGGACAAGCTGCTGGCCCAGGAAACCGGCCTGCCGGTGATCGTCGCCGAAGACCCGCTGACCTGTGTCGCTCGCGGCGGTGGCCGTGCATTGGAAATGATGGACAAACACACCATGGACCTGCTTTCCAGCGAATAACTTCGCTGCTGGCATCTATGCTGTTGCGCTCACAGGCAGCACTTTGCAGTGCTGCCTGTCGCGTTTATCTTCTGTCAATCTGCATCCAGGCCGGTTCGACGCCTTATGAATAGACACAACATTTGCCTGGGAGGAGCGGCTTATTAAACCGCTTTTCGCCAAAGGCCCCTCACTGGGCGTGCGCCTCCTCGTGCTGGTCGTGCTGTCGATCGCGCTGATGGTGGTCGACGCGCGCTTCACACTGCTCAAGCCGGTGCGTAGCCAGATGTCGCTGGTGCTGATGCAGTCCTACTGGATCACCGATCTACCGCAACGGCTATGGCAAGGCGTGGCCAGCCAATTCGGCAGCCGCACCGAACTGGTCGCCGAAAACGAAAAACTCAAGACCGAGAACCTGTTGCTGCAGGGGCGCCTGCAGAAGCTTGCGGCCCTGACCGAGCAGAACGTACGCCTGCGCGAGCTGCTCAACTCCTCGGCACTGGTCAACGAAAAGGTCGAAGTGGCCGAACTGATCGGCATGGACCCCAATCCCTTCACTCATCGCATCCTGATCAACAAGGGTGAGCGCGATGGCGTGTTCCTTGGCCAGCCGGTGCTCGATGCCCGTGGCCTGATGGGCCAGGTGGTGGAGTTGATGCCCTATACCTCGCGCGTCCTGCTGCTCACCGATACCACTCATAGCATTCCCGTACAGGTCAATCGCAATGGCCTGCGCGCCATCGCCAGTGGTACCGGCAACCCGGAGCGCCTGGAACTGCGCCATGTGGCCGATACCGCGGACATCAAGGAAGGCGACCTGCTGGTCAGTTCCGGCCTGGGTCAGCGGTTCCCCGCCGGCTACCCGGTGGCTACCGTCAAGGAAGTGATCCACGACTCCGGCCAACCGTTCGCCATCGTCCGCGCGGTGCCCACGGCGGCGCTGAACCGCAGTCGCTACCTGCTGTTGGTATTCAGTGACTCGCGTACCGCCGAAGAGCGCGCCAATGACGCGGTCCAGGCCCAGGAGGCCCAGGACCAGCAAGGTGGCGCCGCTGTACCGGCCACGGTCGCCAAGCCCGCACCAGCGACGACGGCACCGGCCAGCGCTCCAGCGCCCACGCCGGCGACCCCGGCGACCCCGGCCAAGCCCGCGGCCCATGCTCCGGCCAGGCCGGTCCATAAACCCGTGGTGAAGCCGGCGGCCGCCAAGCCGCCAGCCGCAGCACCGGCCACCACCGGAGGAAGAGAATAATGGCGGGCACTACCTATTCGAATAACGGCTGGATCGTCTGGCTGACATTCCTGGTGGGCATGTTGCTCAGCGTGTCGCCGATGCCGCAGTTCATGGAGATCCTGCGGCCCCTGTGGCTGGCCTTGCTGCTGGCATTCTGGAGCCTGGCCCTGCCGCACAAGGTGGGCATGGTCACTGCCTGGTGCCTGGGGCTGGCCATGGATGTGCTGTATGGCACGTTGCTGGGGCAGAACGCGTTGATCCTGACCCTGATCACCTTCCTGGTGCTGTCCTTGCAGCAGCGCCTGCGGATTTTCCCGATGTGGCAGCAGAGCCTGGTGATCCTGGTGATCTTCGGCCTGGCGCAGCTGGTGCAACTCTGGCTCAGTGCCCTGACCGGCAACCGCCAGCCGACCCTGGCGGTGGTCCTGCCGGCCTTGGTCAGCGCCCTGTTGTGGCCTTGGGTCAGCTTCGGCCTGCGCGGTTTGCGCCGGCGTTTCAAGATCAACTGAGCCGGTCAGGCATTGGCCCGCACCTCGACAGGGAGATGTCTTGATGAATCCGCTCTACCTCGCGTCCGGCTCACCGCGCCGGCGTGAACTGCTCACCCAGATCGGCGTACCGTTCACCGTCATCAGCGCGGACATCGACGAAACCCCACTGGCCGCCGAATCCCCCGCCGCCTATGTCGAGCGCCTGGCCCGTGGCAAGGCGGCGGCCGGTCGCGCGGCACTGGCCCGCGACTCCACGGCCTGTGTCCTGGGCGCCGATACCGCTGTGGTGCTCGATGGCCGCATCCTCGGCAAGCCGCGGGACCAGGCCGACGCCCTGGGGATGCTCATGGCGCTTTCCGGGCGCGAGCACGAGGTACTGACGGCGGTCGCCCTGCTCGATGGCCAGCGCAGCCAGGCGCGGGTGGTCCGCAGCCTGGTACGGTTCCGCTCGATCAGCGAACAGGAAGCGACGCGCTACTGGGCCAGCGGCGAACCCCGGGACAAAGCCGGCGGTTATGCGATCCAGGGGCTTGCAGCGGTGTTTGTGGCAGGGCTCAATGGCAGCTATTCCGCCGTGGTCGGCTTGCCGGTGTGCGAAACCGCGGAACTGCTCGGTGATTTCGGCATTTCCTGCTGGCAAGACGTTCCAGTGCACTAAGGCATTCCATCCGACCCATGCGGCCCTCCATGAACACGTCCGAACGAGACCTTGCCATGAGTGAAGAGATTCTGATCAACATCACACCGATGGAATCGCGGGTGGCGGTGGTCGAAAACGGCGTGCTGCAGGAGGTCCACGTCGAACGTACCCAGCGTCGCGGTATCGTCGGCAATATCTACAAGGGCAAGGTGGTGCGGGTTCTGCCCGGCATGCAGGCGGCTTTCGTCGACATCGGCCTGGACCGCGCGGCCTTCATCCATGCTTCGGAAATCTCCACCCGCGAGGGCACGGCGGTGGAGAGCATCAGTGCCCTGGTCCATGAAGGGCAGAGCCTGGTGGTACAGGTCACCAAGGACCCCATCGGCACCAAGGGCGCGCGCCTGACCACCCAGTTGTCGATCCCTTCGCGCTACCTGGTGTACATGCCGCGCACCGCCCACGTCGGCATTTCGCTGAAGATCGAGGACGAGGCCGAGCGCGAGCGCCTCAAGCAGGTGGTCAGCGACTGCGTGGCCCAGGAAGGCATCCAGGAGGCCGGCGGCTTCATCCTGCGCACCGCCGCCGAAGGGGCCGGCGCCGACGAGATCATGATGGACATCCGCTACCTGCGCAGGCTCTGGGACCAGATCGGCGCGCAGATCAAGACCATCGGCGCGCCCAACGTGATCTACGAGGACCTGGGCCTGGCCTTGCGTACCTTGCGTGACCTGGTGAGCCCGAAAATCGAGAAGATCCGCATCGACTCCCGGGAAACCTTCCAGAAGACCACGCAGTTCGTTGCCGAGCTGATGCCGGAAATCGCCGACCGCCTGGAGCACTACCCGGGCGAGCGGCCGATCTTCGACCTGTACGGGGTCGAGGACGAAATCCAGAAAGCCCTGGAGCGCAAGGTGCCGCTCAAGTCCGGCGGCTACCTGGTGGTGGACCCGGCCGAGGCCATGACCACCATCGACGTCAACACCGGCGCCTTCGTCGGCCATCGCAATCTGGAAGAAACCATCTTCAAGACCAACCTGGAGGCGGCGACGGCCATCGCCCGCCAGCTGCGCCTGCGCAACCTGGGCGGGATCATCATCATCGACTTCATCGACATGGAAGACGAAGAGCACCAGCGCCAGGTGCTGCGCACCCTGGAAAAACAGCTGGAGCGCGATCACGCCAAGACCAACATCATCGGCATCACCGAACTGGGCCTGGTGCAGATGACCCGCAAGCGTACCCGGGAAAGCCTCGAGCAGGTGCTCTGCGAGCCCTGCAACAGCTGCCAGGGACGGGGTAAGTTGAAAACCCCGGAAACCGTCTGTTACGAGATATTCCGCGAAATCCTCCGCGAGGCCCGGGCCTACCAGGCCGAAGGTTATCGGGTACTGGCCAACCAGAAGGTGGTCGACCGCCTGCTCGATGAAGAGTCGGGCAATGTCGCGGAGCTGGAAGGTTTCATTGGCCGCACCATCCGGTTCCAGGTCGAAACCATGTATTCCCAGGAACAATACGACGTGGTGCTGCTCTGATTCCGCGTGTTCTACATGATTGGAAACGGCTGGCTTCAGCTTTTTGCATGACATTTGCCATGGGAGCCAACTGACATGGAGCGGCTGATCCGCTTGTTCACCACACTGATCCGCTGGGGGCTGGGCCTCTGTGCGCTGGCGCTGGTGGCGACTGCCCTGTACGTCAGCCTGGGTCGGGAGCTGACGCCGTTGGTAGCCGAATACCAGGCCGAGGTCGAGGCCAAGGTCCAGGACGCCGTCGGCCTGCCCGTGCATATCGGCAGCCTGGAGGGGCGCTGGAGCGGCCTGTCGCCGATCCTTGTGGCCCATGACGTGATGGTGGGCGAGGGTGCCAATGCCCTGCGCCTGGATCGGGTCAGCGTCGCCCCGGACATGCTCGGCAGCCTCTTGGCCCGTGACTTGCGGATCGGCCACCTGGAGCTCAGCGGCCTGAGCCTGAGCTTCAAGGAAGGCGCGGACGGCCAGTGGCAGCTCGAAGGCCTGCCGGTGCAGCAAGACCAGCCCATGGAGCCGGCACAACTGTTGTCGCGCTTGCAGCAACTGGCGGAACTCTCGGTGCTGGACAGCCAGGTCACCTTGCTGCCCCGCGATCACCAGCCGCTCGCCCTGTCGTATGTCGGCCTCAACTTGCGCACCGGACCCAGCCGGCAACGCCTGGACTTGCGTCTGAACCTGCCGGACGGCCAGCCCCTGGCCTTGAGCCTGCGCACGCGGATCCGCGCCGAGGCCTGGCGCGATGCCCAGGCCGAGCTGTACCTGAGCCTGCCGCAAAGCGACTGGGCCCGCTGGCTGCCACCGCGCCTGACCCAGCAATGGAAGTTCTCGCAGCTCAAGGCCGGTGGCGAACTGTGGCTCAGCTGGGGCCAGGGCACCGTGCAAAGCGCGGCGCTGCGCCTCAATGCACCGCAACTGACCGGAGCCTACGCCGCGCGCACCCCGGTGACCCTGAAGAACCTGGCGCTCAACGCCAACCTGCAGCGCAACGCCCAGGGCCTGCAAGTGCAACTGGACTCCCTGGCCTTGAACCTGGGGCAGACCCGTTGGGAATCGCGCCTGCAATTGCAGCAGCGCAACGCCAGCGGGCAGAACGAAGAACTCTGGCACCTGCAAGCCGACCGCCTGGACCTGGCGCCCATCACCCCGATCCTCGATGCGCTGGCCCCCTTGCCCGAGGGCGTGGCCACGGCTGTCGACCACCTCAAGGTCACTGGCGGGCTGCGCAATGTGTTGCTGGACTACCGACCCCAGGCCACCGGCGACGAGCGCCTGAGTTTCGCCGCCAACCTCGATCGTGTCGGTTTCGATGCCTACCACGGCGCTCCCGCGGCACGTAACGTCAGTGGCAGCATCAGCGGCAACCTGGGCAAGGGCGAGCTGCGCATGGACAGCAAGGACTTCTCCTTGCACCTGTACCCGATCTTCGCCAAGCCCTGGCAGTACATCCAAGCCAACGCGACGTTGACCTGGAAGCTCGACCAGGAAGGTTTCACCCTGATCGCCCCCTATCTGAAGGTGCTGGGCGAGGAAGGCAAGATCGCCGGCGACTTCCTGATCCGCCTGCACTTCGATCATGCCCAGGAAGACTACATGGACCTGCGGGTCGGCCTGGTGGACGGCGATGGGCGCTATACCGCCAAGTACCTGCCCCAGGTGCTCAACCCGGCGGTGGATGAATGGCTGCGCACGGCGATCCTCAAGGGCGCGGTGGACCAGGGGTTCTTCCAGTACCAGGGCTCGCTGAACCACGACGCCATCGAGGCCGCGCGCAGCATCAGCCTGTTCTTCAAGGTGCATGATGCCGAACTGGCCTTCCAGCCGGGCTGGCCGCACCTGACCAAGGTCAACGGCGATGTGTTCATCGAAGGCAGCCGGGTGCGTATCGTCGCCAGCAAGGGCCAGTTGCTCGATACCAAGGTGCGCGATGTGTTCGTCAACATCCCCCATGCGCCGGACGGGCAAAGCTCGCACATGTACATCGACGGCGACTTTGCCGGTGGCCTGGGCGATGGCCTGAAGATCCTCCAGGAGGCGCCGATCGGCACCGCCTCGACCTTCGCGGGTTGGCAAGGCGAGGGCGACCTGCAAGGCAAGGTGGACCTGGATATCCCCCTGGCCAAGGGCGAAGAGCCGAAGATCGTGGTGGACTTCAAGACCGACAAGGCCCGTCTCAAGCTCAGCGAGCCACCGCTGGAGCTGACTCAGCTCAAGGGCGACTTCCGCTTCGACAGCGCCAAGGGCTTGAGTGGCGATGGGATCAGTGCCCAGGCTTTCGAGCGGCCGCTGACGGCGCAGATCTTCGCCGATGGCCGCGCCGGCAAGCTCACTACCCGGGTGGTGGCCAAGGGACAGGTGGCGGTCAAGAAGCTTACCGACTGGTTGCAGGTCAGCCAGCCATTGCCGGTGTCTGGCGAATTGCCGTTCCAGTTGCAGTTGAACCTCGATGGCGCCGACAGCCAGCTGATGGTCAGCTCCAGCCTCAAGGGCGCCGTGGTGGACCTGCCGGCGCCATTCGGCATGTCCGCCAATACCGGGCGCAACAGCGTGTTTCGCATGACCTTGCAAGGGGCCGAGCGTCGCTACTGGTTCAGTTACGGCGACCTGGCGGGTTTCACCTTCGCCGCGCCCACTGGCAAGTTCGCCGAAGGCCGGGGGGAGTTGTTCCTCGGTGGCAGCGATGCCCAGTTGCCGACGGTCAAGGGCCTGCGGGTGCGAGGCGTGTTGTCGGAGCTGGATGTCGAACCCTGGAAGGCCCTGGCCGACCGCTATGCCGGGCAAGATCCTGGAGGCAGTGCCAAGCAATTGCTCAGCAGTGCGGACTTCAAGGTCGGCAAGCTCACGGCCTTCGGCAGCACCCTGGACCAGGTCAACTTGTTACTGACTCGCAAGCCCGGCGCCTGGGAGCTGCAGATCGATAGCCAGCAGGCCAAGGGCAATGTCGGTATTCCCGACGCCAAGGCGGCGCCCATGGCCATCGACATGCAGTACATCCGCCTGCCGGCTGTCGACCCGACGGTCCAGGCCGATGAAAACGCTCCTGATCCCCTGGCTTCGGTGGACCCCAAGAACGTGCCGCCGCTGGACATCTCCATTGCCCAGCTGTTCCAGGGCCCGGACCTGATTGGCCGCTGGGCGCTCAAGGTCCGGCCCACGCCCACGGGCATGTCGTTCAATAGCTTGAACCTCGGGCTCAAGGGCATGTTGCTCGAAGGCGAGGGCGGCTGGGAGGGGCAGGCCGGTGCCAGCAGCAGTTGGTACCGGGGGCGCATCGGCGGCAGGAACCTGGCTGATGTGCTCAAGGGCTGGGGCTTTGCCCCTACGGTCACCAGCGAGGACTTTCACCTGGACGTCGATGGCCGTTGGCCTGGCTCGCCGGCCTGGGTTGGCTTGAAGCGCTTTTCCGGCAGCCTCGATGCGACCCTGAGCAAGGGGCAGTTCGTCGAGGTCGAAGGCGGTGCCCAGGCCCTGCGGGTGTTCGGCCTGCTGAATTTCAACTCCATTGGCCGGCGCCTGCGCCTGGACTTCTCCGACCTGTTCGGCAAGGGCCTGAGCTACGACCGGGTGCGGGGCGTGCTGGCGGCCAGCAATGGGGTGTACGTCACCCGGGAACCCATCGCGCTCACCGGCCCATCGAGCAACCTGGAGCTCAACGGTACTCTGGACATGGTGGCCGACCGGGTGGACGCCAAGCTGCTGGTGACCCTGCCGGTGACCAACAACCTGCCGATCGCTGCCCTGATCGTCGGGGCCCCGGCGGTGGGCGGGGCGTTGTTCCTGATCGACAAGCTGATCGGCGACCGCGTAGCGCGCTTCGCCAGCGTCAAGTACAACGTCAAGGGGCCGTGGAAAGAGCCGAAGATCACCTTCGACAAGCCGTTTTGAGCATTCCCGGCTGGCGTCCATGGAGTAGCATGGCGCTCTACCCAATATGGAGTTCGCCATGTCTCTTGCGGTGATTCAAATGGTCAGCCAGAGCGCTGTGCTGGCCAACCTGGCACAGGCCCGCGGCCTGTTGGAGCGAGCCGCTGCCGGTGGGGCGAAGCTGGCGGTGCTGCCGGAAAACTTCGCCGCCATGGGCCGCCGGGACATGGCCGCCATCGGGCGCGCCGAAGCCCTGGGCGAAGGTCCGATCCTGCCCTGGTTGAAACAGGCCGCCCGCGACCTCAGGTTATGGATAGTCGCCGGCACCTTGCCGTTGCCACCCCAGGATCAGCCCGAGGCCAAGTCCAATGCCTGCTCGCTACTGGTGGATGACCAGGGGCAAGTGGTGGCGCGCTACGACAAGCTGCACCTGTTCGATGTCGACGTGGCGGACAATCGCGGGCGCTATCGCGAATCCGATGACTATGCTCATGGGAACCGGGTGGTGGTGGCGGATACGCCGGTAGGGCGCCTGGGGTTGACGGTCTGCTACGACCTGCGTTTTCCCGAGCTCTACAGCGAATTGCGCGCTGCCGGGGCAGAACTGATCACCGCGCCCTCGGCCTTTACCGCCGTGACCGGGGCCGCCCACTGGGAAGTATTGATTCGTGCCCGGGCCATCGAGACCCAGTGCTACCTGCTGGCGGCGGCCCAGGGCGGAGTGCACCCCGGTCCCCGCGAGACCTACGGGCATGCGGCGATCGTCGACCCCTGGGGGCGGGTGCTGGCCGAGCAGGACCAGGGCGAAGGCGTGCTGCTGGCCGAGCGTGACAGCAGCGAACAGGCGTCCATCCGGGCGCGGATGCCGGTGTTCAGCCACCGGCGCATTTTCTCGCAAGGCGTTCAACGGCTTGCATAAGTACGACGAATTTAAGGCCAAAGCATATGAGCGGGTTGTTGTCCTCAGTCAGTGAACATCTCCTAGCCCCTGGTGGCGTGACCATCGAAAGCCTGCAAGGCGTGCTGGGCGACCTGGCAGGTCCGGGCATCGATGCTGCCGACCTGTACTTCCAGGGGCAGATTTCCGAGTCCTGGTCGCTGGAGGACGGGATCGTCAAGGAAGGCAGCTTCAACCTCGACCAGGGCGTCGGGGTGCGCGCGCAGTCCGGCGAGAAGACCGGTTTCGCCTATAGCAATGCGATCACCCTGGAGGCCCTCGGCCAGGCCGCTCGCGCGGCGCGTTCGATTTCCCGGGCCGGACAGAACGGCAAGGTACAGGCGTTCTCTACCCAGGACGTGGCGCAGTTGTATGCCCCGGACAATCCGCTGGAGGTCATCAGCCGTGCCGAGAAGGTCGAGCTGCTCAAGCGCGTGGACGCCGCGACCCGGGCCCTGGACCCACGTATCCAGCAGGTCAGCGTGAGCATGGCCGGGGTCTGGGAACGGATCCTGGTGGCCTCCACCGATGGCGGCCTGGCGGCGGACGTACGGCCGCTGGTGCGCTTCAACGTCAGCGTCATCGTCGAGCAGAACGGCCGGCGCGAGCGTGGTGGCCATGGTGGTGGCGGGCGTACCGACTACCGTTATTTCCTCAGCGAGGACCGGGCCATGGGTTACGCCCGCGAGGCGCTGCGCCAGGCGCTGGTCAACCTGGAAGCGATTCCGGCTCCAGCCGGCACCTTGCCCGTGGTACTGGGCTCCGGTTGGTCCGGGGTGCTGTTGCACGAAGCCGTGGGCCACGGCCTGGAAGGCGACTTCAACCGCAAGGGCAGTTCGGCCTACAGTGGCCGCATCGGCGAGATGGTCGCCTCCAAGCTCTGCACCATCGTTGACGACGGCACCCTGGCCGGGCGTCGTGGTTCGCTGAGCGTGGACGATGAGGGCACTCCCACCCAGTGCACCACGTTGATCGAGAACGGCGTGCTCAAGGGTTATATGCAGGACAAGCTCAATGCGCGCCTGATGGGCGTGGCCCGCACCGGCAACGGTCGTCGAGAGTCTTATGCCCATTTGCCCATGCCGCGCATGACCAACACCTACATGCTGGGCGGCGAAAGCGACCCGGCGGACATCATCGCCTCGGTGAAGAAGGGCATCTACTGCGCCAACCTCGGCGGCGGCCAGGTGGATATCACCAGCGGCAAGTTCGTGTTCTCCACCAGCGAGGCGTACCTGATCGAGGACGGCAAGATCACCGCGCCGGTCAAGGGCGCGACCCTGATCGGCAACGGCCCGGAGGCCATGAGCCGGGTATCGATGGTGGGCAACGACCTGTCCCTGGACAGTGGCGTCGGTACCTGCGGCAAGGACGGGCAGTCCGTACCGGTAGGCGTCGGCCAGCCGACCCTGAAGATCGATGCGATCACGGTGGGCGGCACAGGGGCGTGATTGGGCAAGGGACGGCTGGGCTGCCTGGGCGGCCCAGCCGGAACAAGGCTCAGCGCAGGCCGCGCTGGGTCTCGTCGACGTCGCGGATGTACTTGAAGATCTTGCGGCTGGTGGCAGGGGGCTTGTTATGGGCCACCTCGTGCTGGGCCTGGCGGATCAGCGAGCGTAGTTGCTGGCGATCGGCTTCGGGGTATTCGCTGACGAACTTGTCCAGCACGTCGTCGCCGCCGGCGATCAAGCGGTCGCGCCAACGTTCCAGGTTATGGAAGCGTTCGTTGTATTGCCGGGTGGAGGCATCGAGTTGATCGAGCAACTGCAAGATGGCGTCGATGTCCTGGTCCCGCATCAGCTTGCCGATGAATTGCAGGTGGCGTTTACGGGCGATATGGGCGACATGCTTGGGGGCTTCCGCCAGGGCCCGACGCAGGGCGTCGGTCAATGGCAGTTTGGCCTGCAGATCGGGCTTGAGAGTGGTAAGGCGCTCGCCGAGATCAACCAGAGCATGCAGCTCGCGTTTGACCTGGGATTTGCTTTTCTCCCCATCGAGGGAGTCGTCGTAAGAATCAACCATGGTGGCAGTCCGCAAAGAAACGCCGCCATGATAACCAGTCGAGGGCCGCTTGTCCGGCCCGGTCGCTCGCCGGCCTTAATCGAAAGCAGAATTTGAGTGGAGAACACCATGAGTGCAGCACAAAGCGTCGGCCCGCAGGCTTTGCCGGCATTGCAGGAGCAGGTCGAGCAGATCATCGCCGAAGCGCGACGCCAGGGAGCTAGCGCCTGTGAAGTGGCGGTCTCCCTGGAACAGGGCCTGTCGACTTCGGTGCGCCAGCGGGAAGTGGAGACCGTGGAGTTCAACCGCGACCAGGGCTTTGGCATCACCCTCTATGTGGGCCAGCGCAAGGGCTCGGCCAGCACCTCCGCCAGTGGCCCGGACGCCATCCGTGAAACCGTGGCCGCGGCCCTGGCGATTGCCAGGCATACTTCCGAGGACGAAGCCTCGGGCCTGGCCGATGCGTCCCTGATGGCTCGCGAGGTGCGGGATTTCGATCTGTTCCATGCCTGGGACATCACTCCCGAGCAGGCCATCGAGCAAGCCCTGGCCTGTGAGGCGGCGGCCTTTGCCGCGGATGCGCGAATCAAGAATGCCGACGGCACCACGCTGAACACTCACCAGGGCTGCCGGGTATATGGCAACAGCCACGGCTTTATCGGTGGCTACGCATCCACCCGCCACAGCCTGAGTTGCGTGATGATCGCCGAGGCCGATGGCCAGATGCAGCGCGACTACTGGTATGACGTCAATCGCCAGGGCCAGTTGCTGGCAGACCCGGTGAGCATCGGCCAGCGTGCGGCCCAACGTGCTGCCAGCCGCCTGGGCGCTCGCCCGGTACCTACCTGCGAAGTCCCTGTGCTGTTTTCCGCCGAGCTGGCTGGCGGCTTGTTCGGCAGCTTCCTGGGGGCGATTTCCGGCGGCAACCTGTATCGCAAGTCGTCGTTCCTGGAAGGCGCCCTGGGCCAGCAGTTGTTCCCGCAATGGCTGACCATCGATGAGCGTCCGCACCTGCTGCGCGCCATGGGCAGCTCGGCCTTCGATGGCGATGGCCTGGCCACCTACGCCAAGCCCTTCGTCAAGGATGGCGAGTTGGTGTCCTACGTATTGGGCACTTATTCGGGACGCAAGCTGGGCATGCCAAGCACCGCCAACGCCGGGGGCGTGCATAACCTGTTCGTCACCCATGGCGATGAAGACCAGGCCGCCCTGCTGCGGCGCATGGGGCGCGGGCTGTTGGTTACTGAGTTGATGGGGCAGGGCTTGAACATGGTCACTGGGGATTACTCCCGGGGCGCCGCCGGGTTCTGGGTAGAGAACGGTGAGATTCAGTTCCCGGTGCAGGAAGTGACCATTGCCGGCAACCTGCGGGATATGTTCAAGCAGATCGTGGCCGTGGGTAATGACCTGGAGCTGCGCAGCAACATCCGCACCGGCTCGGTACTGATCGAACGCATGACCGTTGCCGGTAGTTGATTGCGGCAAGCTTCGATAAACAAACGCCACCTTTGCAGGTGGCGTTTTTTATTGCATGACCTTCGTTCGCACATTTTCAGGGCTACTCCAAGTTCGCCTTGGCATGGGTGAGGCTGCTCATTGTTGTTGGCGAGCGGCCCTTACA
>NZ_JBJJLO010000132.1:0-17632 GCF_046230915.1 Pseudomonas sp. KCJK8993 | reverse complement strand
ACGAACAAGGCGGCGCCCATGGCCACCAGCATGTGGGTGCGCCCCCCGGCCGCCTTGCCCTTGTGCTCCCGCTCGAACCCCAGCACCGCCCCCAGCACCGCCGCCAGCAGCAGCCGCAGGATGATCCGGGTCATCTGCCGCGCGTCGCCGATATCGGCGAACTCCGCTTGCAGGGTCAGCCATACCTCATGCCACCAGGCGTCCATCGAATGCTCCTCCGGCCATCCGGGCCCCACCGGTTGCGGGACATGGGCTTCATTAAGGATGGACCGCGGGGCCAGGCAAAAGGTGCCGGCCCGCTGCCTGGACGCCGTTGATCGCCGGCAGCGAACCCTGGCCGAGTGGCGGGCCCTAACCTGTATAGCCATCGCCAGGAGAGATCCGACATGAGCCTGCGCATCGAACAGCAGCACTGTTACTTCGACACCCAGACCCTCCACGAACGCCTGCCCGCCAGTGCCGTGACCGTCATCACCGACAGCGCCAAGGCGATGTCGGCGGTGGAGATCAAGGGCGAGCGGATCTACATCACCGAAGCAGAAGCCGACGCCCTGACCGTGGCAGGTGCCACCGACGGCCGGCGCCATCTGAAGGCGTCCGAGGGTGATTCGGTGATTTGACTGACCTGGATCAGGGCCACCCCCGTAGCCCTGTGCCATCAGCCTGCGGGGCCAGGTCCCCGGGAACTTGCCGGGTGCAGCAAGTTGTCGCAGGTCTCGTCCAACGGTCATCTGATCCGCTTTTTTATCAAATAGCTGAGCCTGTTATGCAAACAGATCCATGGTCATAGTTGCGCGGCCTGATGGAGGCTATGAGCGAACGACCATGAGCGAAAGAATCCCCGTCCGATTAGTAGAGACCTTCGAACCTTCACGCCCTAAACAGATGAAGACGAAGAGCACCGACAAACACGTCTATACCCGTAGTTTCAGCGGCCTGTTCCGCACCCTGCGCATGGGCGGCGCAGGTTTCCTGTTCCTGCTGTTCTTCGGCACCGTCTGGCTCAACTGGGGCGGACGCCAGGCAGTCCTGTGGGACCTGGCGCAAAGCAAGTTCCATATCTTCGGCGCCACCTTCTGGCCCCAGGACTTCATCCTCCTCTCGGCGCTGCTGATCATCTGCGCCTTCGGCCTGTTCTCCATCACGGTGTTCGCCGGTCGGGTCTGGTGCGGCTATACCTGCCCGCAAAGCTCCTGGACCTGGCTGTTCATGTGGTGCGAAAAGGTCACCGAGGGCGACCGCAACCAGCGGATCAAGCTGCAGGCCGCGCCCTGGAGCGCCAACAAGCTGGCCCGCCGGGCCCTCAAGCACACCCTGTGGCTGGGCATCAGCCTGCTCACCGGCCTGACCTTCGTTGGCTACTTCACCCCGATCCGGCCCCTGGCCCAGGAGCTGATGACCTTGCAGATCGGCGGCCTGAGCCTGTTCTGGGTGGTGTTCTTCGCCGGCGCCACCTATATCAATGCCGGCTGGATGCGTGAAGCGGTGTGCATGCACATGTGCCCTTATGCCCGCTTCCAGAGCGTGATGTTCGACAAGGACACCCTGACCATTTCCTACAACCCGACCCGGGGCGAAAGCCGTGGCCCGCGCAAGCGCGACGTCAAGCCCGCCGATGTCGGCCTGGGCGATTGCATCGACTGCCAGCTGTGCGTGCAGGTCTGCCCCACCGGCATCGACATCCGCGACGGCCTGCAGATGGAATGCATTGGCTGCGCCGCCTGCATCGATGCCTGCGACTCGATCATGGACAAGATGGGCTACGCCCGCGGCCTGATTTCCTATACCTCCGAACATGAACTGCAAGGGGGCAAGACCCACCTGCTGCGGCCGCGCCTGGTGGGCTACTGCGCAGTGATGCTGGTGATGATCGGCGCGCTGGTCCTGGCCCTGGTGCAACGGCCGATGGTGTCCCTGGACGTGACCAAGGACCGTGGCCTGTTCCGCGAGAATGCCCTGGGGCAGATCGAGAACATTTATAGCCTGAAGATCATCAACAAGACCCAGCAACGCCAGGACTATCACCTGGCCCTGGTAGACGGCGAAGGCTTCGAGCTGCAAGGCAAGACCGAACTGAGCCTGGCTCCAGGTGAAATCGTCGACTTGCCGGTTTCGGTGGCGTTGGTCCAGGAACGCCCGCAAAGCAGTTCCCAGGACATCAGCTTCAAGGTCAGCGATAGCGACGACCCGGCCATCCAGGCCGTGGCGGCAAGCCGTTTTGTCGCGCCGATGAACCGCTGAACCTCTAGAATGCCGTGGCGAGGGGTATCCCGGACCACGCCAGCACCCGCGGGCGCCCTGGACCCTCCTGGCGCCCGCGGGTCGCAGTCCCTACTCTCGCTACCTTACGCATGTCGCACCGATGACCAGACTGGATCTTGCACCGCAGATGAAACGCTACGAAAAATTCGCCGATGACATCGCCGAACTGATCCGTTCCGGGGTCCTGGGTCCTGGCCAGCGCGTACCTTCGGTGCGTTACGCCAGCCAGACCTACGGGGTCAGCCCGTCGACGGTGTTCCAGGCCTATTACCTGCTGGAACGCCGTGGGCTGATCCGTGCCCGACCACGCTCGGGCTACTTCGTCAATGCCCACGCGCCCAGCCCATTCTCCGAGCCGGTGATCAGCAGCGAAGTCAACGAGTCCACCGAAGTCGACGTCAGCGAGCTGGTGTTCTCGGTGCTCGACTCGATCAAGGACCCGAGTACCGTGCCCTTCGGCTCGGCCTTCCCCAGCCCGACCCTGTTCCCCCTGCAGCGCTTGTCCCGCTCCCTGGCCAGCGCCAGCCGCGAGATGGACCCGCGGGTGGTGGTCACCGACATGTCGCCGGGCAACCCGCAGTTGCGCCGGCAGATCGCCCTGCGCTACATGGTGGCGGGGCTGATGCTGCCCATGGAGGAACTGCTGATCACCAATGGCGCCCTGGAGGCGCTGAACCTGTGCCTGCAAGCCGTGACCGAACCCGGCGACCTGGTGGCCATCGAGGCCCCGGCCTTCTATGCCAGCCTGCAGGTGCTGGAGCGCCTCAAGCTCAAGGCCGTGGAGATCCCTGTCCACCCGCGCGACGGCATCGACCTGGGCGTGCTGGCCCAGACCCTGGAACGTCACCCGATCAAGGCCTGCTGGTGCATGACCAACTTCCAGAACCCCATGGGCGCGAGCATGCCCGAGGCCAAGAAACAGGAACTGGTGGAACTGCTGCGCCAGCACCAGGTACCGCTGATCGAGGACGATGTCTACGCCGAGCTGTACTACGGCCAGCAAGCCCCGAAACCGGCCAAGGCCTTCGATACCGAGGGCCTGGTGATGCACTGCGGTTCCTTCGCCAAGAGCCTGGCCCCGGGCTACCGCATCGGTTGGGTGGCCGCCGGGCGCTACGCACAGAAGATCGAACGGCTCAAGCTGATGACCTCGTTGTGCGCCTCGATGCCGGCCCAGGCGGCCATTGCCGACTATTTGCAGCACGGGGGCTACGACCGCCACCTGCGCAAGCTGCGCTATGCCCTGGAAGAACAGCAGAGCGCCATGCTGGCGGCGATTGCCCGGCACTTCCCGGCCCAGACCCGGGTCAGCCAGCCCGCCGGTGGTTATTTCCTGTGGTTGGAGCTACCGCCGCAGATGGACTCCCTGAAGCTGTTCCAGATGGCTCTGGCCCAGGGCATCAGCATCGCCCCCGGGCCGATCTTTTCCCCGACCCAGCGTTTTCGCAATTGCATTCGCCTCAATTACGGCAGCCCGTGGAACGAGACGATGGAAAAGGCCATGGAGACCCTGGGCCGGATCATCCGCTCGTTCTAAGCCGCACCGATCCGAACGCTGAAGGTCCTGCGGACCTTGGCGCAGCCTCGCAGGCTCGGCAGCGGCTACAGAGCCGCTGGGTGTAGATACCCTCTTGCCCGTTACCGGGCAAGCGCCAATTTCGGGTCATCAGGATGGCCCGACTTGAGCACGCCAAATACGATGTGCAGCATCTTGCGCATCACGACGAAGAAGGCTTCGCCCGTCTGGAAGGCGTCTCTCCCGGCACCGCCAAGGTCTACTACGGCGAGGACCCACGCCCCTACGAACGCCTGCCGATCCTGGCACTGGCGGCCGACCGGCCAGTCCTGGAGGAACTCGGCATCCTGTGTCTGGAAGCTGCCGAGGTGGACCTGCCGCCCCTGCTGCTGGAAGCGTCCGAGTGCAAGCCGGCTTTCACCCTGTCCCCCCTCCAGGAGGCTTCCCTCGAGACTCGGCAGGTGCGGCGGACGCGGGATCAGCGACCGCCGCCCAGGTCGACGAAGGTGCCGGTGGCATAGGAGGCCTTGTCCGACAGCAGCCAGACGATGGCTTCGGCCACCTCGTCCGGGCGTCCGCCGCGGCCCATGGGAATCGCCCCCTCCAGCTTGCTGACGCGATCCGCGTCGCCGCTCAGGGCGTGGAAATCGGTATAGATGTAGCCCGGACGCACGGCATTGACCCGAATGCCCTCGCCTGCCACTTCCTTGGACAGGCCGATGGTGAAGGTGTCCAACGCACCCTTGGAAGCGGCGTAGTCGATGTACTCGCCAGGCGAGCCCAGGCGCGCGGCGACCGAGGAGACGTTGACGATGCTGCCGCCCTGCCCGCCATGGCGCGGCGACATGCGCAGCACCGCGTGCTTGGCACAGAGGATCGGCCCCATGACATTGGTCTTCATGATCTTCTGGATACGAAACTCGGACATGTCTTCAAGACGGGACTTCTGGCCCACGGTCCCGGCGTTATTGACCAGGGCCGTGACACGCCCCAGCTCGGCGTCGACCCGCTGGAACAGGCCGATGACTTCATCCTCGATACTGACATCGGCCCGCACGGCAATCGCCTGGGCGCCCAGGGCCCGGACCTGCTCCAGGACCTGCTGGGCCGACTGTTCATCGGCCTGGTAGTTGATGCACACCTTGAAACCCTGCTGCGCGGCCAGCAATGCCGTGGCGGCGCCGATCCCCCGTCCGCCACCGGTGATGACGATGACTTTGTCCATGCTGCCAACTCCCTCACTGATCATTTCAACGCGAGCCATTAAACACCGCGCAGCCAGTGATGAAAACCGCCACCGGCCACCCTTGGCGCGATGGGCACTCGCTGTGTGTCGCCACTGCCGCAGGCTGCGTACGCCTGCACAGCCTGCACAGGAGCGGGCCATAGCGCGAGCCTGGAGAGCCCTGTGGTCGGGGTCTGCGGCGGTGCAGCCGAGCACGGGGCTCAGGCTTCGCGTTCGAGATTCGGCAGGTTCTGGCGCAGGGCCTGGAGGAATCGCTCGGGAGGCATCGGGTGGCCAAGGTAGTAGCCCTGCAGCGAATCGCACCCCAGCTCGGTGAGGAAGGTCCGCTGTACACCGGTCTCCACCCCTTCAGCGACGATCCGCAAGCCCAGGGCCTGGCCCAGGGCGACGATCGCCGAGACGATCGCGGCGTCGTCGCTGTCGTGCTCCAGGTCGCGGACGAAACCACGGTCGATCTTCAGCTCGTTGGCAGGCAGGCGCTTGAGGTACATCAGGCTCGAATAGCCGGTGCCGAAATCGTCGATGGACAGGTCTACGCCCATGTCCGCCAACTGCTGCAGGACGATCATGCTGACATCGGCATCATGCATCGCCGTGGTCTCGGTGATTTCCAGAGTCAGGTTGTTGGCCGGCAGGTGGTAGCGTTCCAAAGCGCTGGACACGCTATTGACCAGCCCCCCATGGCAGAACTGCATGGCCGACAGGTTCACCGCGATGCGCCAGTCGGTATAACCCTCGGCGTACCACTGCTGCATCTGCCGGCAGGCTTCGTCCAGCACCCACTCACCGATGGAAATGATCAAGCCGGTCTTCTCTGCCAGCTCGATGAACTTGTCCGGCATCAGCAGGCCGTGTTGCGGGTGTTCCCAACGCAGCAAGGCCTCGGCGCCCACCGGCCGGCCGTCGATGGCGTCGAACTTGGGCTGGTAGTGCAGGCGGAACTGATGGTGCTCCAGGGCGTTGCGCAGGTCCTGGAGCAACTGCAGCTGGCGCCGGGCATTGTTGTTCATCGAAGCGTCGAAAAAGCTGTAGCCGTTCTTGCCGGTGCCCTTGGCGTGATACATCGCGGCATCGGCGTTCATCAAGAGTTCCTGGGCGCTCTGGCCATTGCCCGGATACACCGCGATGCCGATGCTGGCGGATATCTGCAGATCATGCTCGGCCACCCGGAACGAGCGCGACACCAAGCCCACCTGGCGCGACGCCAGGCGCAGGGCATCGTCAGGCTCGGCGAGCTGCACCAGCAGCACGAATTCGTCGCCGCCGATCCGGGCCAGGGTGTCTTCGCTGCGCAGATCCTCGCGCAGGCGCTGGGCCACCTCGCGTAAAAGCTGGTCGCCCATGTGGTGGCCGAAGGCGTCGTTGACCGGTTTGAAACCGTCCAGGTCGATGAACATCAGGGCAAAACACCCACCATGGGCGGTGACCCGGTGCATGGCCTGGTCGATGCGGTCGGCCAGCAGGATGCGGTTCGGCAAGCCGGTCAGCGTGTCGTGCAGGGCCAGTTGGGTCAGTTCCTTGTTGGCCTCGGTCAAAGACTGCGCCAGCACGGCGGTGCGCGCCTCCAGGCGAGCGTCGAGCACCGAGGTCAGCAAGGCTATGATCAACACTGCCAGGGTGGTGATCAGCACCAGGTTGTCCAGGCCCTTGCCGCTCAGGCCATCGGCCAGGGCGCCGCAGAAACTGCCGCCGGCAAATCGTGCGGCGGCCATGCCGGTGTAGTGCATGCCGACGATGGCAAACCCCATGATGATGGCCGCTCCGGTGCGTACCAGGCGTACATAGGGCGTGTTCTGGCGCAGGCGGAAGGCGATCCACAGCGCCGCCAGGGAAGCGCCGAAGGCGATCAGCAGCGAAGCGCCGAACAGCTGCGGGTCGTAGTCGATACCTGGCTGCATGCGCAGGGCCGCCATGCCGGTGTAGTGCATGCCGCTGATTCCCGAGCCCATGATCAACGCCCCGAAGAGCAATTGCATCACTGGCAGGCGCGGCTGGCTCACCAGCCATAGGGCGAAACCGCAGGACAGGAAGGAAATGAGCAACGACAGCGCCGTGAGGCCGATGTCGTAGCCCAGGTCGATGGGCAATGAAAAGGCCAGCATGCCGATGAAATGCATGGACCACACGCCGATGCCCATCGCCAGGGCGCCGCCGCTCATCCACAGGTAGACCGCGCGTCCCTGGGCGGTAGCGATGCGTCCAGTGAGATCCAGAGCGGTATAGGAAGCGAGGATCGCCACGAAAATGGAGATCAGGACCAGCGCGGAGGAATAGCTACCGATGAGCATTAGGCGTCTCTTGGCCGTTGTGCCGACATCCCTGCGCGGCGGGCAAAACCGCAGATTGTACTGATTGCAGGAAATAACGCATCCATAAAGTTATCAAATGGCCATCAGTCGGACAGAGGGTCAAAAGACCTTGCAAGCCTCGTGGACATGGCCTTCGCACCTTCACAGGGGCGTCGTCCGGCGGCGCCGGACGCTCTGGAGGTGCTTGCTGCTTTATCGGCGCCGACAGCAAATACTGTAGCTGCTGATGACGATCGCGAAGGCTCTGTATCGCGTGATCGTGGCGGGAACCCATGGGTCCCCCGCCCGGCTACTTCTGCTCGCTGACCTGCAACTGGCCATCCCAGCCACCGCCCAGGGCAGCGATCAACTGCACGCTGGCGATCAGGCGACTCTGCAACAGGCTCAGCACACTGCGTTCGTTGCTCAGCGCGGTGGTCTGGCTGGTGACCACATCCAGGTAGCCGATGAGTCCGGCCTTGTACTGGTTCTCGGTCAAGCGCAGGGCATCGCGGGCCGAGTCCAGGGCCTGCTGGCGCACGCCCGCCTCGTCCTCCAGGACCTTGAGCTGGGTCATGTAGTTCTCCACCTCGCGAAAGCCGTCGAGCACGGTCTGCCGGTATTTGGCCACGGTCTGGTCGTATACCGCCACCGTGCGGTCCACCTCCGCCGAGCGCTGGCCGCCATCGAACAGGGTCATCGCCAGCTTCGGTCCCACCGACCAGAAACGGTTCGGCAGGCTGATCCAGTTGGAGTAGGTGCTGCTGCTATAGCCGCCGGCCATGCTCAGGGTCAGGTCCGGATAATAGGCGGCCTTGGCCACGCCGATCTTGGCATTGGCCGCCATCATCGCCCGCTCGGCCGAGGCGATGTCGGGGCGCCGCTCCAGCAATTGCGAAGGCACGCCCAGGGGGACCTGGGGCAGTACCGGAACGTTCCGGGTCTCGGCCAGCTTGAACTCGGCCGGTGGCACGCCGATCAGCACCGCGATGGCGTTCTCGAACTGGGCACGCTGCCAGATCAGGTCGATCAGGTCGGCCTGGGTGCTCTTGAGCTGGGTCTGGGCCTGGGCCACCGCGTCCTTGCCAGCAACGCCGGCCTGGTACTGGTTCTGGGTCATGGTCAGGGAACGCTGATAGGCCACCACTGTGGCCTCCAGCAGGCGCTTCTGCTCGTCGATCACCCGCAGTTGCAGGTAGTTCTGCACCAGTTCGGATTGCTGGCTCAGGCGCATGGCCGCCAGGTCGGCGAAGCTCGCCTCGGCACTGCCCTGGTTGGCCTCCAGGCCACGGCGCAGCTTGCCCCAGATGTCCGCTTCCCAAGTCACCCCCAACTGGGTGTTATAGGTATCGCGGATACCGCTGCTGGAACTGCTCAGGGCCGAACTGCTGCTGCCGGTGCCCTGGCTGGCGCGGGTCTTGCCGGCGCTCAGGTCGATACTGGGAAAGAACGCCCCACGGGAGCTGCGCACCAGGGCCTGGGCCTGGCGGTACTGGGCTTCGGCCTGGGCCACGCTCTGGTTGGCGCTGTTGAGCTGGTCCACCAGGCCGTTGAGCCGGGTATCGCCATACAACTCCCACCAGGCGCCACGGGCCAGGGCATCACTGGGGCTGGCCTGGCGCCAGCCCTGGGCGGCCTTGTATTGCGCAGGCTCGGCCACTTCGGGTCGCCGATAGTCGGGGCCGATGGCGCAGGCGCTGAGCAGCAGCACGCACAGGCCCAGGCTCAGGGACCGTGAGCCCCGGGCCATGGCCAGACGCTGGGCGGACAACAGCGAAACGGGACGGAATGGGTGTTCGGTCATAGCGGCGTTTCCAGGGCGGCATCGGTACGGACCCCACGCCAGTGGTTGAACTTGTGGCGCAGGCGGTCGAGATAGAGGTAGACCACCGGAGTGGTGTAGAGGGTCAGGATCTGGCTGAAGACCAGGCCGCCGATGATGGTCAGGCCCAGGGGCTGGCGCATCTCCGAGCCCTCGGCGGTGCCCAGCAGCAGCGGCAAGGCGCCGAGGATCGCCGCCAGGGTGGTCATCAGAATCGGTCGCAGGCGCTGCAGGCAGGCGCTGCGGATCGACTGCAGCGGGTCGAGCTGCTCATGCCGCTCCAGTTGCAGCGCCAGGTCGATCATCAGGATCGCGTTCTTCTTCACCACACCGATCAGCAGGAACAGCCCCAGGAGGGAAATCAGGCTGAACTCGCTGCCCAGTACGTAGATCGAGAGCAAGGCGCCGACGCCGGCCGAGGGCAAGGTGGAAAGGATGGTCAGCGGATGGATGTAGCTCTCGTAGAGCACCCCGAGCACCAGGTACACCGCCAGCAGCGCGCCGAGGATCATGAACGGCTGGCTTTTCTGGGTGGCGGCGAAGGCGTCGGCGGTGCCGGCCATCTTGATGATCACATCCTCGGGCATGCCCAGCTTGGCGATCGCCCGCTCGATGGCTGCGGTGCCCTGCTCCACGGTGACGCCTTCGGCCATGTCGAAGGCAATGCTTTCCGAAGCGAACTGCCCCTCATGGCTGACCCGATCGTCTTCCAGGCTGCTTTCGTAATGGGCGATGGTCGACAGCGGAATCCGCGCCCCGTCGGCGGTGATCACCTGCACCTGGTTCAGGGTGATCGGGTCCTGGGCGTACTTGGGATTGACCTCCATCACCACCCGATACTGGTTGAGGCTGTCGTAGATGGTGGAGATCTGCCGCTGGCTGTAGGCGTTATTGAGCACCGCGGTGACCATGTCCATGTCCACCCCCAGGCGCTTGGCCTGGTCGCGGTCCACCATCAGGGTCACCTGCTGCGCGCCGTGGCCGTCGCGAGCATCGATGGCGGTCAGCTCGGGCAAGGCCCGCAACGCCGCGACCACCTTCGGATACCACTGGCGCAGCTCGCCCAGGTTGCCGCTCTGCAGGATGTAGGAGTACTGCGAGGTGGTCTGTTCGCGGCCGCCACCGAACTGCAGGTCCTGGTCGGCCATCAGCATCAGCTGGGCCCCCGGGACCTTGGGCATTTCCTTGCGCAGGCGCTCGATGACCTTCTGCGCCGAGATACTGCGCTCCTTGATGGGTTTCAGGCGCACCAGCATGAAGGCGTTGTTGGTGCCGTTGGAGCCGCCGATGAAGCCGGCCACGCTCTCCACCGCCTCATCCTTGAGCACGGCGCGGCGGAAGATCTCCATCTTCGGCTGCATCACGCTGAAGGACAGGCCGTCGTCGCCACGGACGAAACCGATCAACTGGCCAGTGTCCTGCTGGGGCATGAAGGTCTTGGGCACCACCACATACAAGGCGACGTTGACGCCGATGGTCAGCAGCAGGCTGAGCAGGGTCAGGCGCCGATGCCGTAGCACCCAGTCCAGGCTGCTGGCGTACTTGCCGACCATCCAGTCGTTGCTGCGCCGGCTCCAGCGCTGCAGGGCATTCTCCTGGTCCGGCAGGTGGGGCTTGAGCCAGCGGGCGCAGAGCATGGGCGTCAGGGTCAGGGACACCACCAGCGAGACCACGATGGCCGCCGCCAGGGTGATGGAGAACTCGCGGAACAGGCTCTCGATGATCCCGCCCATGAACAGGATCGACAGGAACACCGCCACCAGCGAGACGTTCATCGACAACAGGGTGAAGCCCACTTCCCTGGCCCCCAGGTAGGCAGCCTTCAGCGGCTTCACGCCCTCGTCGATATGCCGGGAGATGTTCTCCAGGACCACGATGGCGTCGTCCACCACCAAACCCGTGGCCAGGATCAGCGCCATCAGCGACAGGTTGTTCAGGGAGAAGCCGTACAGGTACATGATCGCGAAGGTGCCCACCAGCGACACCGGCACCGCCAGCGTCGGGATCACCGAAGCGCGCAAGTTGCCCAGGAACAGGAACACCACCAGGATCACCAGGACCACGGCGATCAGCAGGGTCATCTCGGCCTCGTGCAAGGTGGCCTTGATCACCGGCGAACGGTCCATGGCCAGGTTGAGCTTGACGCTGGCCGGCAGCACCGCCTGCAACGCCGGCAACTGGGCCTTGATCTCGTTCACCGTCTCGATGATGTTGGCCCCGGCCTGGCGGTTGATCACCAGCAGCACGGCGGCGTCATCGTTGAAGAAACCGCTGTTGTAGCGATCCTCGACGCCATCGCTGACCTTGGCCACGTCCTTCAGGCGCAAGGCCGCGCCGTTGTTGTAGTGGATGATCAGCGGCTCGTAATCACGGGCCTTCTCCAGCTGGTCGTTGGCCTGGATCTGCCACAGCCGCTGGTCATCCTCCACCGAGCCCTTGGGCCGGCGCTGGTTGGCATTGGCGATGGCGTTGCGCACGTCGTCCAGGGCCACCCCGTACTGGTTGAGCAGTTGCGGCTCCAGTTCGATGCGCACCGCCGGCAACGAGCTGCCACCGACCTGGACCTCGCCCACGCCCTGCACCTGGGACAGACTCTGGGACAGGATGGTGGAGGCCAGGTCGTAGAGCTGGCCCTTTTCCAGCACGTCCGAGGTCAAGGACAGCACCATGATCGGCGCCTGGGACGGGTTGACCTTCTTGTAGGTGGGCATGCTGCGCATGCCGCTGGGCAACAGGTTGCGCGAGGCGTTGATCGCGGCCTGCACTTCCCGCGCCGCGCCATCGATATCGCGATCCAGGTCGAACTGCAGGATTACCCGGGTCGAGCCCTGGCTGGAACGGCTGCTCATGGTGTCGATCCCGGCGATGGCGCCGAAGGCACGCTCCAGGGGCGTGGCCACAGTCGAGGCCATGACCTCGGGGCTGGCCCCGGGCAGGCTGGCCTGGACCACGATCACCGGAAAATCCATCTGCGGCAGCGGCGCCACCGGCAGCAAACCGAAGCTGACGCCGCCCAATAACATAATCGCCAGACTCAAGAGCATCGTCGCCACGGGACGCCTGATAAAAGGTCCGGACAGGTTCATGGGCGGCAGCTCCAGGCTTCAAGCTGCAAGCTACAAGAGAAAAGCAGGACGCCCAGCAGCGGCTCTGGCTTTTGCTCCGGCTTGCCGCTTGCGGCTTGCAGCTTGCCGCTGGCGCCCCTCACACCACTTCTCCTACGGCGGGCTTGGCAAACCGGCGGCCCAAGCGGTCGAAGTACAGGTAGATAACGGGCGTGGTGAACAGGGTCAGGACCTGGCTCACCAGCAGGCCACCGACCATCACCAGGCCCAGGGGCTGGCGCAGCTCGGCGCCGGAACCGGTGGCCAGCATCAGTGGCACGGCGCCGAACAACGCTGCCAGGGTGGTCATGAGGATCGGCCGGAAGCGCAACAACGCCGCCTGGTAGATGGCTTGCTGCGGCGCGACGCCCTGGTTGCGTTCGGCATCCAGGGCGAAGTCGATCATCATGATCGCGTTCTTCTTGACGATACCGATCAGCAAGATGATGCCGATGATGGCGATCATGCCCAGGTCGTTACCGCTGAGGATCAGTGCCAGCAAGGCCCCCACCGCCGCCGAGGGCAAGGTGGAAAGAATGGTGATCGGATGGATGTAGCTCTCGTAGAGCACGCCGAGCACGATGTACATGGTCACCACCGCCGCCAGGATCAGCAGCAAGGTACTGGACAGCGAAGCCTGGAAGGCCTCGGCCGCGCCCTGGAAGCGGGTCTGCACCCCCACCGGCATGCCGATGTCCTGCCGCACCTGCTCGATCACCTGCACCGCTTCACCCAGGGCCACCCCCGGAGCGAGGTTGAAGGACATCATCACCGCCGGGAACTGGCCGATATGGGCAATCGCCAATTGAGCCTGGCGCTCTTCGACATGGGCCAGGCTGGACAAGCGCACCTGCCCGCCATCGGTGGTCTTGACGTGGATCTGCTCCAGGGCCTGGGGCCCGATGCGCTCCCCGGCCTGGGCCTGGAGCACCACCCGGTACTGGCTGGCCTGGGTATAGATGGTGGAAATCTGTCGCTGGCCAAAGGCGTCGTACAGGGCGTCGGTGATGTTCGACACCGAGACTCCCAGCCGGGAGGCGGCATCGCGATCGATCACCAGGTACACCTGCAGGCCCTTGTCCTGCAGGTCGCTGGCCACATCGGTGAGCTCTGGACGCTGGGCCAGGGCCTGCACCAGGCGACCGCTCCACAGGCTCAGCAGGTCGGCATCGGGCGAGGACAGGCTGAACTGGTACTGGGTCCGGCTGACCCGGTCTTCGATGGTCAGGTCCTGTACCGGCTGCATGAACAGGCGGATGCCCAGCAGCTTGTCCACTTGCGGCTGCAACCGCGCGATCACCTGGGCGGCGCTGAGCTCGCGCTGGTTGTGGGGCTTGAGGTTGATCAGCAGGCGGCCGCTGTTGAGGGTGGCGTTGTCGCCATCCACGCCGATGTAGGACGACAGGCTCTCTACCGCCGGGTCCTGCAGGATGACCTTGGCCAAGTCCTGCTGGCGCTGGCTCATGGCGGCGAAGGACACCGATTGCGGCGCCTCGGAAATACCCTGGATGACCCCGGTGTCCTGCACTGGGAAGAAGCCCTTGGGCACTATCAGGTAGAGGAACACCGTCAGCGCCAGGGTGCCGATGGCCACCAGCAAGGTCAGGAACTGATGCCTGAGCACCCATTGCAACTGGCGTCCGTAGCCCGCGATCAGCCAGTCGATCCAGGCGCCGCTGGCGCGATAGAACCGCCCCTGCTCGTGCTCCTTGGGCTCGGGCTTGAGCAACCGCGCGCACATCATCGGGGTCAGGGTCAGGGACACCACCAGGGAAATCAGGATCGCCACCGCCAGGGTGATGGCGAACTCACGGAACAGCCTCCCGACCACATCGGCCATGAACAGCAGCGGGATCAGCACCGCGATCAGCGACAAGGTCAGGGAGATCAGGGTGAAGCCGATCTGCTTGGCCCCCTTGAGCGCCGCCTGCAACGGGCTGTCACCCTCCTCGATGAAGCGCGAGATGTTCTCCAGCATGACGATGGCGTCATCCACCACGAAGCCGGTGGCGATGGTCAACGCCATCAGGGTCAGGTTGTTCACCGAGAACCCGGCCAGGTACATCACGCCGAAGGTGCCGATCAGCGACAACGGCACGGCTATCGACGGGATCACCGTGGCACTGGCCCGACGCAGGAACAGGAAGGTCACCATCACCACCAGGGCGATGGCGATGAACAGTTCGTGCTGCACATCGGTGACCGAGGCGCGGATGGTCTGGGTGCGATCGGTGAGCACGGTGACGTCCAGGCCCGCCGGCAGGTTGTCGGTGATGCTCGGCAGCATGGCCTTGATCCGGTCCACCACCTCGATGACGTTGGCCCCGGGCTGGCGCTGGATGTTCAGCAGCACCGCCTGGTTCTCGTTGGCCCAGGCGGCCAGGCGCTCGTTCTCGGCGCCATCGACAATCTCGGCCACGTCCTTCAGGCGCAATGGCGCGCCGTTCTTGTAGGCCAGGATCAGCTCGGCATAGTCCTTGGGCGAGGTCAGCTGGTCGTTGGCGTCGAGCATCGACACCCGGGTCGGGCCGTCGAAGTTGCCCTTGGGCTGGTTGACGTTGGACGCGGCGATCAGCGTGCGCACGTCCGACAGGTTCAGGCCGTTGGCCGCCAGGGCCTCCGGGTTGACCTTGATCCGCACGGCCTGGCGCTGGCCGCCGGCGATGCTGACCATGCCCACGCCGCTGATCTGGGCGATCTTCTGCGCCATGCGGGTGTCCACCAGGTCATTGAGCTTGGGCAGCAGCATGGTCTTGGAGGTGATGGCCAGGGTCAGCACCGGGGTGTCCGCCGGGTTGACCTTGTTGTACACCGGCGGTGCCGGCAGGTCCTTGGGCAGCAGGTTGGTGGCGGCATTGATCGCGGCCTGTACCTGCTGCTCGGCCACGTCCATGTTGATGTCGAGGCTGAAGCGCAGGGTCAGCACCGAAGCGCCACCGGAACTGGTGGAGGCCATCTGGGTCAGGCCCGGCATCTGCCCGAACTGGCGCTCCAGGGGCGCGGTGACCGCGCTGGTCATCACATCCGGGCTGGCTCCGGGGTACAGGGTCATGACCCGGATGGTCGGGTAGTCCACCTGGGGCAAGGCCGAGACCGGCAACAAGCGATAGGCGATCAGGCCGGCCAGGACAATGGCCAGCATGCTCAGGGTGGTGGCCACCGGACGGAGGATGAACAGCCGCGAGACATTCATGCGCCGGCCTTTTGTGCCTTGCCAGCGACTGGCGCTGCATCGGGTGCCGGGGCGCTGGCCGAGCCCGCGGGCTGACCTTGCAAGTGCTCGGTGGGAGTGGTCGGCACATCGATGGCGTCATTGACCACTTCCACCTCGCTGCCGTCCTTCAGGCGATCGGTTCCTTCCATCACCACCCGATCGCCCGCCTTGAGGCCCTCGGTGATCACCGTCGATTCGCCGTTGCTGGCGCCGACCTTGAGTGGCCGGATCTTGACCTTGTGGTCCCCGTCCATGGCATAGACGAAGGTGCCGTTGGTGCCGAACTGGATCGCCGCCGAAGGGGCCAGCACCACGTTCTTCAGGGTGTCGGCCAGCAGGCGCACGTTGACGAACTGGTTGGGGAACAGGCCCTGGTCGCGGTTATCGAAGCGCGCCTTGAACTTCAGGGTGCCGGTGGTGGTGTCGATCTGGTTGTCCAGGCTCTGCAGCACGCCGCTGGCCTGCAACTTGAGGTCGCCACGGTCCCAGGCCTCCACCGGCATCCGAGCACCGCCGTGATAACGGGCGAGTACGGTTTCCAGGCTGTTTTCCGGCAGGGTGAAGGCCACGCTGATGGGCTGGGTCTGGGTGATGATCACCAGCGCCGTGGTGTCATTGGCCGCCACCAGGTTGCCCACGTCCAGCTGGCGCAGGCCCAGGCGCCCGGCGATGGGTGCACGGATATTGGTGAATTCGAGGTTGAGCCGGGCATCGTTGACCGCCGCCTGGTTGGTCTTGACCGTACCCTGGTACTGGCCCACCAGCGCCACGGCGTTGTCCAGGGTCTGCTTGGCGACGCTGTCCTGGGCATACAGCCCACGATAGCGCTCGAGGTCGATCTGGGCGTTCTTCAACTGCGCCTGGTTCTGCAACAGGGTGCCCTCGGCCTGGAGCAAGGCGTTCTGGTAGGGCCGCGGATCGATCTGCGCCAGCAGGTCGCCGGCCTTGACCATCTGCCCTTCCTCGAAGTTGACCTTGACCAGTTCTCCCGCCACCCGGCTGCGCACATTGATGGTGTTCAGCGCGGTCACCGTACCCAGGGCCTTGTAGTACAGCGGGAAATCCCCCTGGGTCACCGGCAGCACCCGCACCGGGATCGGCCCACTGGCGCCACCGAAGCCGGGACGCAGGCTACCGCTGCGGCCGGTATGCCCGGTGGCGGCTTTCTGCTGCGCCGCCTCCTTGTGAGTGCCGCTGGCTGGCCAGAATATCCAGCACAGGCCAGCGACCAGCAGCAGGACAAACAGGCCGAACAGCCAGCGGCGAGAGTTGCGGGTAGCAGAGGATTGCATGGAAGGATCAACCATTGGGCGCGTGGGAGTGTCTTTTGAGAAGGCTGAAAGATAAGCACTAGAGCGGTTTTAGCAAAGGACCTTTACCGGCAATTTACTTTTGCCTGACGTTTTCAAGGTGTGTCGCTAACTTACTGAAGCACAAATAAAAACGGCCTGGGCAAGCCAGGCCGTGAATAATTGTAAAAGCCCTTACTTGAGCACGGCCAGGGCGGCGTCGTAGTTCGGCTCCTCGGCGATCTCCTTGACCAGTTCGCTGTGCAGTACCTGGTCGTTTTCATCCAGTACCACCACGGCACGGGCGGTCAGGCCGGCCAGCGGGCCGTCGGCGATGGCCACGCCGTAGTTCTCGATGAATTCGCGGCCACGCAGGGTCGACAGGTTCTGCACGTTTTCCAGGCCTTCGGCGCCGCAGAAGCGGGCCTGGGCGAACGGCAGGTCGGCGGAGATGCACAGCACCACGGTGTTGGCCAGGCCATTGGCCTGGGCATTGAACTTGCGCACCGAGGTCGCGCAGGTCGGGGTGTCGACGCTTGGGAAGATGTTCAGCACCTTGCGCTTGCCGGCCAGGCTGGCCAGGGAAACATCGGCCAGGCCGGCGCCCACCAGGGAGAATGCAGGCGCCTTGGAGCCGACTGGCGGCAGTTGGCCGTTGACCTGGACCGGATTGCCTTTGAGGGTGACTTGAGCCATGAGCGGAGTCCTTTGCGGGAGTGATGGAAACAATGATGGAAAATCGTCGAGAGGCCGAAGTTAAGCATGAAACGGCGCAAGCACCTATGCCCGCGGGATAAATTGTCCCACAAGCCCCGCGACCGCTAGCAGCGACCCAAGCACGGCTCACACTCTACCCAGGTCCTTTGCAACCCCATGGACCAGCCCTGACCG
>NZ_JBJJLO010000131.1:0-17653 GCF_046230915.1 Pseudomonas sp. KCJK8993 | reverse complement strand
CTCGGCGGTGGGCAATACCGACAGTTGCGGCAAGGTCGTGCCCGGCGCCGTTTCCAACGCATCCACCAGGCTGCACAACGCCGCCTGCATGTAAGCCACGACCCGCTCCGGGTCCGCGCCACACACCTGCGCCGTCAGCCGAAAGCCATCACCCCTGTCGTCCACGCTCAAGGCCAACGGATAGTTGGTGCGCTCTTCCCCGGCCAGGGTTTCGATCCCCACCCAGGCGTCACGGGTTTCGTGCATGACGCCATCGCTGGCGCTGTGGCGGTAGTTGAGCATCGCACTGAACAACGGTGAAGGCGCCACTACGCCGCTGCAACGCTGGGCCAGTGCCAGCGAGGCGTGCTCGTGCCCCAGCAGCGCCGACAAGCGGGCGTGAGTGGAGCGCACCCCGGCACGCACGTCCTGGTGATCGAGGCTCACCCGCAACGGCAAGGTGTTGATGAACATGCCCAACGCACGGTCGGCGCCGTGGCCACCCTGCATGCGCCCCATCAGCACGGTGCCGAATACCACATCCGGTTTGCCCGATGCCGCACTCAAGACCCGTGCATAAGCCAGGTGGAACAGGCTGGCGACGCTGACGCCCAGCGTCCGTGCGGCGGCGCGCAGGCGCAGGTTCAGGGCGGCGGGCAGGTCTTGCCCGGTTTCCCTGACGGCATGGCCGTCGCCTTGTACGTCCCGCAGGCCGAACGGCAGGGTCGGCTCATCGATATCGCCGAGCATCTCGCGGAAGAACGCCTCGTGCTCCTGCTCATCCATGCCCAGGCGCACCTGGGCCACATAGTTGCGATACGGCATGGCCGGTGCCGGTGCGGCGGTCGATCCGGCCAGGCTGGCGGCGATTTCGCGGCTGACCACCTCCAGCGCCGTGTGATCCAGCGCCATGTGGTGGAACAACAGCACCGCCACCGTGCGCCCGTTGTGCTCATCCCGGGCGTAGGCCAGGCGCAGCAGCGGCGCCTGGCTGACATCAACGCGGTAATGGCGGGCATCGAAACGCGCGTGCAGTTGGCTCAGCACGTCACCCTCGGCCGGGTCGAGGATCACCTCTTGCAGCGGCAACCGGGCCTGTCGCCACACCACTTGCGCCGGGGTACCGAGGTCTTGCCAGGCAATCGCGGTGCGCAGAATGTCGTGCCGGTCGATCACGCCCTGCAAGGCCTGGGCAAAACGCTGCAGACGTTCGACGCTGTCAAATGCCATTTGCGATTGCAGCAGGTACGGGTCGCCCTGCCCGGCGGTGATGTGGTGGTAGAGAATGCCCTCCTGCAAGGGCGCCAGCGCGTAGATATCCTGCACGTTGGCCACGCCGCCCGGCACTGTGGCGACGATGCGGTCGATGCTCGGCTGATCAAGGTCGATCAACGGCAACAACTGCGGGGTGATGCGGGTGCAATCCGGGGTAATCAGGTTGGCCGGCACGGCCACCTCGCGTCCGCTGCCAACCGCAGCCGCCAACGCGGCGAGTGTCGGCTGGCTGAACAAGACCCGTACATCGGCGCTGAGCTCGACCTGGCGCATCCGTTCGATCAGGCTCACCGCCAGCAACGAATGGCCACCCAGTTCGAAGAAATTGTCGTGGCGCCCCACTTGCTCGACCTTGAGCACATCGGCCCAGATCTGCGCCAGCAGGGTTTCGATCTGGCCCTGGGGCGCTTCGTAGCCACGGCTGAGCAGTGCGTCCTGATCCGGCGCCGGCAAGGCCTTACGGTCAACCTTGCCGTTGTTGGTCAGCGGCAGGCTGTCCAGACGCACATAGGCGGCCGGAACCATGTAGTCCGGCAGCTGGGCATGCAGATAGTCGCGCAGCGCTTCGATGCTGACATTTTCGCGTTCGGTGAAATAAGCCACCAGACGCTTGTGCCCCGGCTCATCCTGACGCGCCAGGACCACCACGTCCTTGACCTGCGGGTGTTCACCCAGGCGTGCTTCGATCTCGCCCAGTTCGATACGGAAGCCGCGAATCTTCACCTGCTGATCGTTACGCCCCAGGTACTGCAAGGTACCGTCGCCACGCCAAGCCACCCGGTCGCCGGTGCGGTACATCAAACCGCCGTCGTTGAACGGGTCAACCAGGAACGCGTGGGCCGTCAGGTCGGCACGGTTCAGATAACCCAGGGCCACGCCCTGCCCGCCGATGTACAGCTCGCCCGCGACCCCCACCGGCACCGGTTGCTGACGGGCATCGAGCACGTAGGCGCGGCTATTGCCGACCGGCTTGCCGATGGGGATGCTGCCCTCATCCGCGCGCTGAATTTCATAGGTGGTCGAGAAAGTGGTGGCTTCGGTCGGGCCATAGCCGTTCAGCAAATGCTGCGGCGCACCGTCTTTGAGCACACGGGCGATCACGCTTGGGTCCAGCACATCACCGCCAACAATCAGGTAGCGCAGTTGCGGGAAGACTGGCAGCAAACCTTCGGCGTACTGATGGAACAGGCCGGCGGTCATCCACAACACGCTGATCGACTGCTCTTGCAGCAAGGTCGCAAAGGCCTCACGGGACAACAGCGTGTCCTGATCGACCACCACCACTGCGCCGCCGTTGAGCAACGGCGCCCACACGTCCAGAGTGCTGGCATCGAACGCCGGGTTGGAAGCGAAGGC
This sequence comes from Pseudomonas sp. KCJK8993, assembly GCF_046230915.1. Taxonomy (NCBI): domain Bacteria; kingdom Pseudomonadati; phylum Pseudomonadota; class Gammaproteobacteria; order Pseudomonadales; family Pseudomonadaceae; genus Pseudomonas; species Pseudomonas sp. KCJK8993. The sequence goes on along the minus strand of NZ_JBJJLO010000131.1, from coordinate 15,043 downwards.
CACGCGGTCCTGCGGATTGAACTCGGCATAACCGTTGTTGATCACCAGCCGTGTGATCGCTCGGTGCGGCACCAGCACGCCCTTCGGCGTGCCGGTGGAACCGGAGGTGTACATGATGTAGGCCGCGGTTTCCGATGACTGTTCCAGGGCCGGGTTGTGTTCCGGCTGATTACCAAGATCAAGGGTATCCAGGTCCAGACGGTGGCCCGCCACCTCGGTTGTGCTGGTGGTTAGCACCCAGCGGGCGCCGCTGTCTTCGATCATGAAGGCTTGGCGATCCGTCGGCGCATTCACGTCCAACGGCACATACACTGCCGCGCACTTGCTGATCGCCAACTGGGCCACCAGCAGATCCAGGGAACGCTCCAGCAGGATCGCCACCCGCTCACCCGGCGCGGCGCCGAGGCCCAGCAAGTGGTGGGCCAGGCGGTTGGCCCGCGCGTTCAGTTCTCCATAGCTCAGTGAAACCGCGCCCTGCACCGCCGCCACGGCGTGCGCCCGCGCAACCACTTGAGCTTCAAACACGCCATGCACGGTCTGCGTCGATGGGAAGTCTGTCGCGGTGGTATTGAATGCCAGCAACACCTGATCACGCTCTGCCGTCGGCAGGATGCTCAAACCGTCGATCGGCGCATCCGGAGCCTGCTCCAGCGTCAGCACCAGTTGCTCCAGCGCATTGTGCATGAACCGGCAAACACGCTGCGCGCCCACGGACGCCGGCGTCAGCACGTTGAGGCTGAACGCATCGCCCAACTCATCGACGTTCAAGGCCAGCGGATAGTTGGTGCGCTCCTCGCCGCCGAGCACCTCGATACCGTGCCAGCCTTCCAGGTTTTGTGTATCGGCCGGCTGGCTGTGCCGGTAGTTGAGCAGCGCACTGAACAACGGCGCGGGCGCCGCCACCCCGCTGCAACGCTGGGCCAGCGCCAGTGAGGCATGCTCATGCCCCAGCAACGCGCTCAGGCGTGAGTGAGTGGCTCGCACACTGGCGCGCGCACCTTGCCCGGCCAGGTCGATACGCAGCGGCAAGGTGTTGATGAACATGCCCAGGGCACGCTCGCTGCCCGCGCCGCCTTGCATGCGGCCCATCAGCACGGTGCCGAAGACCACCGTGTCCTGGCCCGAGACGGTCGCCAGCACGTGCGCCCACGCCAGATGGAACAGGCTCGCGGCGCTGACCCCCAGTTGCCGTGATTGCGCCCGCAGGCGCAGGGCCAATGCGGCGTCTACCGCCAGCGAGCGTTCTTCGATGCCGCCGGCGTCGCTCTGTACGTCGTGCAGGCCGAAGGGCAAGGTCGGTGCGTCGATATCGGCCAGTTGTTCGCGGAAGAACGCTTCATGGGCCTGCTCGCTGACGCCCAGGCGCGCCTGCGCCACATAGTTGCGATAGGGCACCGGCTCGCCGAGGGTTTGCTGGCTGCCCGACAGGCTGGCCTGCACCTCGTGGCGCACCACGTCCATGGCCGTGTGGTCCAGGGCCAGGTGATGGAACAGCAAGATCGCCGCGATCCGCTGGTTCGCCGGGTCTTGGGCGTAAACCAGTTGCATCAGGGGCGCCTGGCTCACATCCAGGCGCGTGCGCCGGGCATCAAAGCGCTCGTGCAACTGGCTCAGCACATCCCCGTCGGCCCCATTCAGGGCAATGGCCCGCACCGCCAGCCGGGCGCTGCGCCAGACCACTTGCATCGGCGTGTCCAGGCCCTCCCAGACGATGCTGGTACGCAGGATGTCGTGACGGTCCACCACCGCCTGCAACGCTTGGGCAAACGCGTCCAGACGGCCTTTATCGGCAAAGCTGAAACGCGCCTGCAACAGGTAGGGGTCGCCTTGCCCGGCACTCAGGTGGTGATACAGGATGCCTTCCTGCAACGGCGCCAGCGCGTAGATATCCTGCACATTGGCCACGCCGCCCGGCACGGTGGCGACAATCCGGTCGATGCTCGCCTGGTCAAGGTTCGCCAACGGTAAGTGGGCGGGGGTGATCCGGGTGCAGTCGGCACTGATCAGGTTGGCCGGTACCTCTACTTCATCGGCGTTGCCCAGCTCCCTCGCCAGGCCCGCCAGGGTCGGTTGGCTGAACAGGCTGCGCACGTCGGCTTGCAACCCGGCCTGGCGCATGCGCCCGATCAGGTTGACGGCCAGCAAGGAGTGCCCGCCCAGCTCGAAGAAGTTGTCATGGCGACCGACGCGCTCGACCTTGAGCACCTCGGCCCACAGCGCAGCCAGGGCGACTTCCACCTCGCCTTCGGGGGCCTGATAAGCCTGGCTGAGCACGGCCGATTGATCCGGCTCCGGCAAGGCCTTGCGGTCGAGCTTGCCGTTGGCCGTCAAAGGCAGGTGGTCGAGCCGCACATAGGCGGCCGGGACCATGGCGTCCGGCAGCCGGGCTTGCAGCCAGTCGCGCAGGCTGTCGAGGTCGAGCGCCTGGTACTCGGTGAAGTACGCCACGAGGCGGCCATCCCGGGCCAGCACCACGCCTTCGCGCACGTCCGGGTGCTCGCCCAGGCAGGTTTCGATCTCGCCCAGCTCGATGCGCACGCCGCGGATTTTCACCTGGTCATCGTTGCGGCCCAGGTAGTCGAGCGTGCCGTCTTCCAGCCAACGGGCCAAGTCACCGGTGCGGTACAGGCGCGCCTGCGGGTCGGCGCTGAACGGGTCCTGGATAAAGCGCTCGGCGGTCATCTGGGGTCGGTTGAGGTAACCGCGCGCCACGCCGGCACCGCCGACGTACAACTCGCCCGTGAGGCCCCGCGCAACCGGTTGCAGGTGCTCATCCAGCACATACACCTGAGTGTTGGCGATCGGCCGGCCGATATGCAGGGTCCGGCCCGCGTCTATCCGCCCGGAAGTCGCCACGACCGTGGCTTCGGTCGGGCCATAGTTGTTGACCAGGGTAAAACGCTGCGGCGTGCTGAACTGACGCAGGCGATCACCGCCGATCAGCAGGGTTTTCAGGGTCGGGTGTCCAAGGTGCTGGCTGAACGCGTATTCAGCCACCGGCGTCGGCAGGAAGCTGACGTCCAGCGGCTGCGCGGCCCACCATGAGAGCAATGCATCGATGTCCTCGTGGGCCTGCTGTGCCGGTGGCAAGTGCAGGGTGGCGCCCACGCACAGGGCCGGCCAGATTTCCCAGGCCATGGCGTCAAAGCCGAAACCGGCGACACTGGAGGTATGGCTGCCGGCGTGCAGGTCGAAGGCATCGCAGTGCCAGTTCACCAGGTTTTCCAGGGTGCGATGTTCGACCATCACGCCCTTGGGCAAACCGGTGGAGCCGGAGGTGTAGATCACATAAGCCAGGTTGGTCGGGGTCAAACCGGCCACGCTCGGGTTGCCGCTCGGCTGGTGGTGCCACTGATCGCCGTCCAGCGCGATCACCGGCCTGTCGCTGTCGCCCAGCAAGTCGCGGGTGCCCGACTGGGCCAGAACCACCTGCGGGGCACTGTCCTGCAACAGGTAACCGATGCGTTCCCGCGGGTGGGCCGGGTCGATAGGCACGTAAGCCGCGCCGGCCTTGAGGATCGCCAGCAGGCCCACCAGGGTTTCCAGGCTGCGACGGGCGCAGATGGCGACCCGGTCGTCCGGGCTCACGCCGTGTTCGAGCAGGCTGTGCGCCAACTGGTTGGCACGTCTGTCGAGCTGGCGGTACGTCAGTTGGGCATCGCCCTGGCGTACGGCAATGGCCTCGGGCTGCTGCGCGGCGCGGGCTTCAAACCGCGCGTGAATGGTCTGGCCAACCGGGTATTGCCTGGCGCTGGCGTTCAGCTCCAGCAGCACCCGCTGGCGCTCGCGGGCCGAGAGGATCGGCAGCTGATTCACCGCGAGCTGGGGCGTGTGTTCCAGCGCCGTCACCAGGTTCGCCAGGGCCGTGTGCATAAAGTCGCAAATACGCTCGGCACCGATCTCGTCCACGGCCAGGGCGACCAGCCTGAAGTCATCACCCAGGTCGTCCACGCTGAGGGTCAGCGGGTAGTTGGTACGCTCCTGGGCGGCGAAGAACTCGATGCCCTGCCACGCCCGCTGATCCTGTTGCACCGCGGCAACGGCGCTGTGCCGGTAGTTGAGCAGTGCGTTGAACAGCGGCTGTGGCGCCGCCACCCCGCTGCACCGCTGGGCCAGTGCCAGTGGCGCATGTTCATGGCTCAACAGCGCGGTGAGACGGCCATGGGTCGCCTGCGCCGCGGCGCGCACGCCCTCGGCGCCGACGTCGACGCGCAGAGGCAAGGTATTGATGAACAAGCCCAGGGCCTGTTCAGCCCCCTCGCCACCTTGCAGGCGACCGAGCAGTACCGTGCCGAACACGGCGGTGTCGCTGCTGCACACCGCGCCCAGTACCCGTGCCCACGCCAGGTGGAACAGGCTGGCCGCACTCACCCCCAGTTGGCGGGCTTGGCTGCGCAGACGCTGGCTCAGCTCGGCCTCGAGCGCCAAGACCGACTCGCGCAGCTGGCTGCCATTACCCTGCACGTCGCGAACGCCGAACGGCAGCGTCGGCTCGACGATATCGCCCAACAAGTCGCGGAAGAATGCCTCATGCTCCGCCTCGCTGACACCCAGGCGGGCCTGCGCCACGTAGTTGCGATAAGGCTGTGCAGCGGCCTGCGGCGCGGCCTGCCCTTGCAGGTACCCTTGCACTTCCTGGCGCAGCAGTTCCAGTGCCGTATGGTCCATGATCATATGGTGGAACATCAGCACCGCCAGCCAGCGATCATTCTGCGGGTCGGCAGCGCAAGCGATGCGGATCAGCGGCGCTTCACTGAGGTCCAGGCGGTGATGACGGGTGTCGAAACGCGCCCGCAACTGCTCCTCGATGGCCCCCTGCGCCGGGTCCAGCGTCAAGGTTTGCACCACCAATCGGGCTTCGCGCAGTACCACTTGCAGCGGCTCGGCGAAACCGTCCCAAAGCACGGCGGTGCGCAAGGCATCGTGGCGGTCGATCACCCGTTGCAAGCCCTGGCTGAAGGCATCCAGGCGTTCGCGGCTGCTCAGGCCAATCATGGCCTGCAGCACGTACGGATCGCCCTCGGCAGACTGCAAGTGATGGAACAGGATGCCCGCCTGCAAGGGGGCCAGCGGGTAAATATCTTGCACATTGGCCACGCCACCCGGTACCTGCTCGACGATGCGGTCAAGGGTGGGTTGGTCGAGCGCCACCAGCGGCACCAGGTCGGGGGTAATGCGCTGGCAATCGACGCCGATGCGGTTCGCCGGCACCACCAGGTTGCTTCGCGCACTGCCCAGGGAGGCTGCGAGCGCAGCCAGCGTCGGCTGGCCGAACAACGCCCGCACATCGGTATTCAGGCCCTTCTGGCGCATGCGCCCGATCAGGCTGACCGCCAGCAGCGAGTGGCCGCCCAGTTCGAAGAAGTTGTCGTGACGCCCTACCCGCTCCACGTTCAGCAGCTCGGCCCAGAGCTGGGCCAGGGCGATTTCGGTGTCACCCTGCGGTGCTTCGTATTCATGGCTGCGCAGCGCGGCCATGTCCGGGGCCGGCAGCGCCTTGCGGTCCAGCTTGCCGTTGGGGCTCAGCGGGAACGCGTCCAGGTGCACGAACACCTGCGGCACCATGAACTCCGGCAGTTGCGCAAGCAGGTGGGTGCGCAGCTCGTCAGTGGCCGCCGGCGCGCCGGTGTAGTACGCCACCAGGCGTTTGTCGCCCGGCACGTCTTCGCGGGCCAGCACCGTAGCCTCCAGGATCCGCGGGAACTCGCCCAGGCGCGCCTGGATTTCCCCCAGTTCGATGCGCAAGCCACGGATCTTGACCTGATCGTCGTTACGCCCCAGGTATTCGATATTGCCGTCCGCCAGGAAACGCCCGACGTCACCGGTGCGATACAGCCGGCCTTCGCTGAACGGGTCTTTGAGGAAGCGTTCGGCCGTCAGGTCCGGACGGTTCAGGTAGCCACGGGCGACCTGCACGCCACCGATGTACAGCTCGCCGCTGACGCCCAGCGGCACCGGCTGCAGGTGCGCGTCGAGCACGTACATGCGGGTGTTGGCGATGGCCTTGCCGATCGGGGTGTTGTCCGGGGTCAGCGCACCGCTGCAATCCCAGGCCGTGACGTCCACCGCCGCTTCGGTCGGGCCATACAGGTTGAACAGCTGGCTGCCCGGCAGTTGCTGCTTGAAGCGCCGCACCACGCTGCCCGGCAGCGCCTCGCCGCTGCACATCACCCGCACCAGCCCGGCCGCCTGGCTGACATCGCCATGGGCCAGGAACACGTCAAGCATCGACGGCACAAAGTGCAAGGTGGTGACCTGCTCGGCCTCGATGATATCGCACAGGTATTGCGGGTCTTTGTGCCCGCCCGGGCGCGCCATGACCAGGCGTGCGCCGGTGAACAGCGGCCAGAAGAACTCCCACACCGACACGTCGAAACTGAACGGGGTTTTCTGCAGCACGCTGTCGTCGGCATCGAGGCCGTACTCCTCCTGCATCCACAGCAGGCGGTTGACCACCGCACTGTGTTCGTTGATCACGCCCTTGGGCTTGCCGGTGGAACCTGAGGTATAGATCACGTAAGCCGCATGCTGCGGGGTCAACCCGGCAACCGCCGGGTTGCTTGACGGCAGCTGCTGCCAGTGGGCGTGATCGAGGTTCACCACCGGTACGGCGATGTCGCCGAGCAAGGCACGGGTGGCGGTTTGCACCAGCACTACAGCCGGGGCGCTGTCTTCAAGCATGTAGGCCAGGCGATCCTGCGGATAGGCCGGGTCCAGCGGCACATACGCGCCGCCAGCCTTGAGGATCGCCAGCAGGCCGACCACCATCTCGGCGCTGCGCTCGACACAAATCGCCACCGGCGAATCCGGCTGCACGCCGTGCGCCCGCAGGTGATGGGCCAGGCGGTTGGCCTGGGCGTTCAGCTCGCGGTAGCTCAGGCGCTGGCCGTCGGCCACCACGGCAACCGCGTCGGGGGTGCGTGCAACCTGGGCTTCGAACAGGCCGTGCAGGGTCTGTTGCAGCGGGTAATCGCGGGCGGTGGCGTTGAATTCCAGCAACAGGGTTTCGCGCTCGGCATCGGGCAATACCGGCAGGTGCTGCACGGCGGTATTCGGTGCGTTTTCCAGGGCTTCGACCAGGCTGTGCAAGGCGGTTTGCATGTAAGCCGCCACACGGGCCGCGTCCACGCCCGTGGCCTGTACGCCCAGCTGGAAGCCTTCGCCCTGGTCATCCACCGAAAGCATGCACGGGTAGTTGGTGCGTTCACGCACTTCGAACACTTCGGTGCCGGCCCAGTACTGCGGCCCTTCGCTTTCCAGCAATGGGCTGTGGCGGTAATTGAGGATCGAACTGAACAGCGGCGACGTCGCCGGCACGCCGCTGCAACGTTGCGCCACCACCAGCGGCGCATGCTCGTGACCGAGCAAGGCGGTCAGCCGTCCATGGGTGGCGCGTACCGCCGCACGCACGCCGGCTGTGCCGGCATCCACGCGCAGTGGCAAGGTATTGATGAACAGGCCCAGGGCGCGGTCGGCGCCCTCGCCGCTCTGCAGGCGGCCCAGCAGCACCGTGCCGAAGACCACGTCGTCCCGTCCGCTGACGCTGGCCAGCACGCGGGCCCAGGCCAGGTGGTGCAGGCTGGCGGCGCTGACGCCCAGGTGACGGGCCTGGGCCCGCAGGCGGCGGCACAGGTCCGGGTCCAGGTTCAGGCGCGCTTCCTTGACACCCAGGCCATCGCCCTGCACTTCTTGCAAGCCGAACGGCAACGTTGGCTCGTCAACATCGCCCAGCATCTCGCGGAAGAACGCTTCATGCTGCGCCTGGCTGACGCCCAGCAGGGCCTGGGCCACATAGTTCCGGTACGGCATCGCCGCGCCTAGCTGTGCAAAGTCGCCGTTGCGCCAAGCCTGGACTTCTTCGCTGATGACATCCAGGGCCGTGTGGTCCATGGCGATGTGATGGAACAACAACAGCGCCAGCCAACGCTGATTGGCTTCATCATGGGCGAAGGCCAGGTGCATCAGCGGTGCGCGGCTCAGGTCAAGACGCGTCAGGCGCGGGTCGAAACGCGCGCGCAACTGCTCCAGCACGCTGCCTTGGGCGGTATCGAAATGCAGCTCTTCAAGGGCCAGTTCAGCGTGGCGCAGCACCACTTGCACAGGACGTTCCAGGCCCTCCCACAACACGGCAGTGCGGGTGATGTCGTGACGTTCGACAACCGCTTGCAGGGCCTGGGCAAACGTGTCGAGCTGCTCGCGACTGCCCAGGGTGAATGTGGCTTGCAGCAGGTACGGGTCGCCCTGCTCGGCGGTGATGTGGTGGTAGAGAATGCCCTGCTGCAAAGGTGCCAGGGGGTAGATGTCTTGCACGTTGCGCGCGCCACCGGGCACCCGCGCGACAATCCGCTCGAGCTCGTCCTGGCTCAGTTCGATCAGCGTCAGCATGTCGGCGCGCAACTGCGTACAGTCCGCCGGAATGCGGTTGGCCGGCACCTGGATTTCACTGCCGCCGCCCACCGCAGCCGCCAGTGCTGCCAGGGTCGGCTGGCCGAACAGCACGCGCACGTCGGCGCTCATGCCCAACTGGCGCATGCGCTCGATCAGCTTGACCGCCAGCAACGAGTGGCCACCGAGTTCGAAGAAATTGTCATGGCGGCCCACGCGGGCGACGCCCAGCACCTGGGCCCAGAGATCGGCCAGGGCGGTTTCAGTGGCGCCCTGAGGGGCCGCGTATTCACGGCTGGCAAACGCCTCGACCTCGGGCACCGGCAACGCACGACGGTCCAGCTTGCCGTTGGGCGACAGCGGCAAGCGCTCCATCTGTACATAGGCGGCCGGGATCATATAGTCGGGCAGCAGTGCCTGCAGGTGCGCACGCAGCTCATCGATGCCCGGTATTGCGCGTTCGGCCTTGGCCGTAAAGTAGGCCACCAGGCGCTTGTCGCCCGGGCTGTCCTCACGCACCAGCACCGCGGCATCGCGAATGCCGGCGTACTGGGCCAGGCGCGCTTCAATTTCGCCCAGCTCCACACGAAAGCCGCGGATCTTGATCTGGCCGTCGTTGCGGCCCAGGTAATCAATCTCGCCGTTGGGCTGGTAGCGCCCCAGGTCACCGGTTTTGTACAGGCGCCCGCCCGCCACGAACGGGTCGGCCAGGAAGCGCTCGGCCGTGAGGTCATCACGGTGCAAATAGCCGCGCGCCACGCAGGCGCCGCCGATGTAGATTTCGCCGGCCACGCCCAGGGGGACAGGCTGCAGCTGTTCATCCAGCAGGTAAATGCGGGTGTTGGCCACCGGCACGCCAATGGACGGCAGCACCGGCCATGAGGCGGCATCGCCGTCCAGGGTCAGGGCCGTGGTCACGTGGGATTCGGTCGGGCCATAGTGGTTGTGCAGGCGGCAACCCGGCAGGCGCTGGAACAACGCACGCATCTGCGCGCTGATGCGCAGCTGCTCGCCCGCGGTGATGACATCGCTCAGTGCACAGGCCAGGGCGCCCAGTTCCGGCTCATCGGCCACCGCTTCTGCCAGCGCCTGCAAGGCGATGCACGGCAGGTACAAACGCTGGATGCGCTGCTCGCAGATATGACGGAACAGCTGGCGGAAGTTAAGCCGTACATCACCATGGATCAACGACAGTTCACCCCCGGCACACAGGGTGCTGAAGACTTCCTGGAATGCCACGTCAAAACCCAGCGCCGCAAACTGCAACGTGCGCTGAGCCTCGCGGCCATCCGCCACGGTCTGCGCGATCTGCCACTGCATGAGGTTGACCAGCGGCCCGTGGGGCATGGCCACGCCCTTGGGCTGGCCGGTGGAGCCGGAGGTGTAGATCACGTACGCCAGGGCGTCAGCCCGCAGGCCTTGCACCCGCGGGTTGTGCGCAGGTTGTGCGGCGATGCCGGCCGGGTTGTCCAGGCACAAGGTGGGCACGCCCGCCGCGCCGAAACGCGGCATGAGGGATTGCTGGGTCAAGAGCGCCTTGGGCGCGCTGTCGTGGAGCATGTAGGCCAGGCGTTCGTCCGGATAGGCCGGGTCCAGCGGCACGTAGCCCGCGCCCGCCTTAAGAATCGCCAGCAACCCGGCGACCATTTCCAGGCCGCGTTCGGCGCAGATCGCCACACGATCGTTCACACCGATGCCATCAGCGACCAGGCGATGGGCCATGCGGTTGGCCAGGCTGTTCAATTGGCCGTAGCTCAAGGCCTGCCCTTGGTACGTCAGCGCAGTGGCGTCAGGCTGGCGCAGTACCTGGGCCTCGAACAGCGCATGCACGGTAGCCGTGGCCGGGTACTCGGCGTCGAAGGCGTTGAAGTCGCCCAGCAGCTGTTGCCGTTCGGCATCGGGCAACAACGCCAGGCTGTGCAGGGGTTGGTCCGGCTGGTGCTCGAGTGCGTCGGCAATGGCCTCCAGCACGCGGTGCATGTAACCGCACACGCGCTGCGGGTCGACACCCGTCACCGCCTGCACGCTCAGGCCAAAGGAGTCGCCGAGGTCGTCCACCGACAGCATCAACGGGAAGTTGGTGCGTTCTTCACCGCCGAGCATTTCCACGCCCGCCCACTTCAGGGCTTTGCCCGCGTCTTCGGCCGACTGCGCGCCGACTGCCGCGTGCCGGTAGTTGAGCAAGGCGCTGAACAACGGTGTCGGCGCGGCCACACCGCTGCAACGCTGGGCCAGGGATAACGGCGCGTGTTCGTGGCCGAGCAAGGCGGCCAGCCGCGCGTGGGTGGTTTTCAGCGCGTCTTCCACGCCCTGACCGCCCGCCTCGACACGCAACGGCAGGGTGTTGATGAACATGCCAAAGGCGCGGTCGGCGTCTTCGCCGCTGCTCAAGCGGCCCATCAAGACCGTGCCGAACACCACGTCGCGGCGCCCGGACAAGTGCCCCACCACCTGGCCCCAGGCCAAGTGATGCAGGCTGGCGTTGCTGACCCCCAGGCGCCGTGCCTGGGCGCGCAGGCGCTGGCCCAGTTGCGTGGCCACCGGCAAGTTGGCCTGCTGGATACCCTGGCCATCGCCCTGGACGTCCTGGAGCCCGAACGGCAGGCTCGGTTCATCGACATCGCCGAGCATCTCGCGGAAAAACGCTTCATGGGCGGCCTGGCTGATGCCCAGCCGGGTCTGCGCCACATAATTACGGTACGGCACCGAAGGCGCCAGCTGGTCGGCACGCCCCTGCAGGCAGGCTTCGATTTCCGCGCCAAGCAGCGCCAGCGAGGTGGCATCGTCGATCAGGTGGTGGAACTGCAGCACCGCTACACAGCCCTCACCGCCCGGTTCCTGGGCGAAATGCAACGCCATCATCGGTGCGCGGGTCAGGTCCATGCGGGTGTGACGCGGGTTGAAGCGTTGCGTGAGCTGCGTGGCCAGATCTTCGGCCGAAGGCGCCAGTTGCACCTCCTGCACCGGCAGGTGGGCTTCACGCCAGACCACTTGCACCGGCTCGTCCAGGCCTTGCCAGGCGACCGACGTGCGCAGGATGTCGTGACGGGCGATCACCTGTTGCAGGGCTTCGACGAAATCCGCCAGGCGTGCGCGGCTCTCCATGCGCAGCAGCGCTTGCAGCAGATAGGGGTCGCCCTCGATGCTGGTCTGGTGGTGGAACAGAATGCCTTCCTGCAACGGTACCAGGGCGTAGATGTCCTGCACGTTGGCCACACCGCCGGGGATGCTGGCGACCAGGGTGTCGATTTGAGCCTGGGGCAGTCGGACCAGCGGCAGCATGTCCGGGGTGATGCGTTGGCAGTCGCGGGCAATGACGTTGGCGGGCACCTGCACCTGGTGCCGGTTGCCGGCGGCCGCCGCCAGTGCGGCCAGGGTCGGCTGTCCGAACAGCACGCCCACATCGGCGTTAAGGCCGACCTGGCGCATGCGCTCGATCAACTTCACCGCCAGCAGCGAGTGGCCGCCCAGCTCGAAGAACTGGTCGTGGCGGCCCACCTGCTCGACCCCGAGCAACTCGCTCCACAGCCCCGCCAGGGTGGTTTCCAGTGCACCCTGCGGGGCCTGATATTCACGCCGCGCAAACGCTTCGGCATCCGGCGCCGGCAACGCCTTGCGATCCAGTTTGCCGTTGGTGGTCAACGGCAAGCTGTCCAGCGTGACGAAGGCGTTGGGCACCATGTAATCGGCCAGGGACACCAACAACTGCGTGCGCAACGCGGCGGCTGAAGGCTGGGCACCCTCGGCGGCAATCAGATAGGCCACCAGGCGTTTATCGCCCGGCTCGTCTTCACGCACCACCACCACCGCTTCACGCACGCCGTCGCAGGCCGCCAGACGGGCTTCGATTTCACCCAGTTCAATACGGAAACCGCGGATCTTGACCTGGTCGTCGTTACGCCCCAGGTAGTCGATGCTGCCATCCGCCTGCCACCGCCCCAGGTCGCCGGTGCGGTACATGCGCGCACCGGGCGTGGGGTCGAAGGGATCGTGCAGAAAGCGCTCGGCGTTGAGTTCAGGGCGGTTCAGGTAGCCACGGGCCACGCCCGCGCCACCCACGTACAGCTCCCCTTCGACACCGTGTGGCACCGGCCGGCCCTGGGCGTCGAGGACGTACAGGCGCAGGTCCGGAATGCGCCCGCCGATGGGGCTGGTACCGACCAGTTGCGCATCCGCCGCTGCCAACGCGCGGTAGGTGACGTGCACGGTGGTTTCAGTGATGCCGTACATGTTCACCAGTTGCGTGCCGCTGTTGGCCATGCGCGCATACCAGGGCTTGAGCATCGCAGGCTCGAGGGCTTCGCCACCAAAAATCACCTGGCGCAGGGAGTGCTTCAACGCACTCTGGCCCTGAGCGGCGATCAGTGAGCGAAAGGCGCTCGGCGTCTGGTTGAGGATGGTGACGCCCGCGCTGCACAGCAGCGCGTAGCATTCGTCCGGCGAGCGGCTGGTGACTTGCGGCACCACCAGCAGTTGGCCGCCGTGAATCAGCGCACCCCAGATTTCCCACACGGAGAAATCGAAGGCGAAGGAGTGGAACAAGGCCCACACGTCCTGATGGTTGAAACTGAACCAGGCATCGGTGGCGGTAAAGAGCCGCGTGACGTTAGCGTGTTCGATCATCACGCCCTTGGGCAAACCGGTGGAGCCCGAGGTGTAGATCACATAGGCCAGGCTGGCCGCGGTGAGGCCTGCAATGTGCGGGTCCTGTACCGATTCCTGGTGCAGGCTCGTCGCGTCCAGATCAATCACCGGTACCGCGAGTTCGGCCACCAGTGCCTGGGTCGCCGCCTGCACCAGCACCGCTACCGGGGCGCTGTCCTGCAAGGTGTAACTGATGCGCTCCTGGGGATACGCCGGGTCGATCGGCACATAACCGGCGCCGGCCTTGAGGATGCCCAGCAGCCCGACGATCATTTCCAGGCCGCGCTCAACGCAGATCGCCACCCGGTCATCCGGGCGCACACCCAGGCTTAACAGACGGTGCGCCACCCGGTTCGCGCGACGGTTCAATTCGGCGTAGCTCAAGCGCTGCTCGTGGAACACCACGGCGGTCGCATCGGGTCGTGAAGCCGCCTGGGCTTCAAACAACCCATGCAGGGTGGCATCGCTGGCCGGCGTACTGGAGCCGGCGTTCCACTGTTGCAACAGTGCGCGATCGCGCTCGGTGGTCAGTGAGAAGTCATTCACCGCCAGCGCGGCATTCTCCAGCGCTTGCTCCAGCACGTGGGTGAAGCGCTCCGCCAGGCATTCGATTTCCTCGGCATTGAAATACGCTTCGTTATAGACGTAATGGGCCCATGCCTTGTCTTTCAGGTTGCTCGCACGCAGGTGAAAAGCCAGGGGCATCTGCTCGTGGCTGTTGGTGACCTTGACCGAGTCGCCCAGCCCTTGGGCGAACTGGTACCGATGGTCGTCCTGTTCGTAGGACAAGGTCACATCGAACAGCTGCCCGCCTTCGTTGCGCAGGTTCAAGCCACTCAAGGGGAAACGCTGGTGCCGGTAATCCTGCTTGAGCCCGTCGCGCACGGCACAGATCACCTCGCCAAAAGTCAGCTCGCGACCGAGGCTGAAGCGCACCGCGCTGACCTGGGTAAACATGCCAACGGTGCCTTTGAACTTGCCCGTGCGGTTGAGCAAGGGCAGGCCCACCACCCATTCATCGCGCTGCGTCACGCGGGTGAAATAGACATACATGGCCGCCAGCAGCACATTATAGGTCGAGGCCTGGAAGTCTTTGGCCAGCTCCCCCATGCGCTCATGCAAAGCCACCGGGAACGGCCGTGCGTAATGCCGGCCCGGGGCCTTGCCCTTGGCGAATTGGTTGTGATGGCGCGCCGTGAACAGCGGCTCCGGCAGGCTCTGGTACTTCGCCTGCCAGTATTCACGGTCCTTGGCATAGCGCGCCGACTCACGGTAGCGCAGGTCGTCGTGGATGAAATCCTCGTAGGACGTGGCTTCCATATCCGGCTGCCGCGCCTCGAGCAGGTCGCTGTATAGCGCGCCAAGCGATTGCAGCATCTCACCGAAGGCCCAGCCATCGAGGATGATGTGGTGGGCCTGGTTGATCGACCAGTAATGGGCGTCGGCCAGTTTGATCAGGAAAAACCGGCACAGCGGCGCCTCGGTCATGGGGAATGCCCGCGCCATGTGTTCTTCAACGAAGGCCATGGCCGTGCCGACGGGATCGGCCTGGGTGGAGAAATCCAGAAATGGCACGTCGACCTTGATCGCCGGCACGAACGCCTGCAACGGCACGCCGTCGGCATCCGTCTCGTCAACCAGGGCGAGGCGCAGGGCATCGTGCTTGTCCACCATCAACTGCACGGCACGCTGCATCACTTCGGGGACGATCGGCCCTTGGATCTCCAGGTAGTTGCCGATGTTGTACAGCGGCGAATCGCCCTGGCTGATCTGGTCGAGCCAGATGGCTTTTTGCGCGGCGGTCAGCGGGAAGGTTTGCGGCTTCATACGATCACCTGCGCCACAGCGGCAACAACGAGTTTGGAAAGGAGTTTTTTCGCGACAAGGTCGCCCATGGCCACTGCAGAAAAACGGTTCATAAAAGCCTTCTCAGAGTTTTGTCAGTGCCACCTGGGTCACAGCGCAGCAGCGAGGGAAGTTGAGGCGAAAAAATTGTTGAAAACGCCAACTCATA
>NZ_JBJJLO010000130.1:0-18351 GCF_046230915.1 Pseudomonas sp. KCJK8993 | reverse complement strand
GGTTGGATAATGGCAAACTGCTGCTGGGGCTGGGCCTGATCAAGGCTTGAGGCGTTCCCGGTCCGCAGGGCCGGGCTCGACCCGAGGTCCTGGTTGCGCCCGCCGTTGGTCCTCGCGGCAGACCCGCTGGTCGTCGCTCAAGCCCGGTCCCGGGTCCTGTTCAACCAGGCCTTGGCTCTTGCCACTCGAGGCCTGGGAACGAGTTGCGCTTCGATCTTTCATCTTCGATCTCCTGTATTGGATGCATTGCGTTACTCGATACAAGATTCCCCCAACAAGTTTGAAAACTTTTTGCTCGCATTGTTCAAATGCCAGCCAGGTGTCGACCGGGACATTAGACGAATAATGAACTTTAGCGCCGCTTGCATATAGGCCTGAAGATGAACTTGCCCTGGGCTGAAGTTGCTTGTACTGGCCCAAAACCATTCGTCGCCGCCCACCCAATCATTTCGACCTTTTAAAAACCACCGACCTCCCAATAAATGCCCGGTTTGATTACGGGCATAACTTTCCATTAGCAAGAGGTCTTCAACCATGGCTAATACCGGACATCCCAATCCTGGAAACTTTGCCAATGATCGGGAAAAAGCCTCCGAAGCAGGCAGGAAAGGCGGACAGGCCTCGGGGGGCCACAGCACCGGCGACCGGCACAAGGCGTCCGGCGCCGGCAAGCAGGGCAGTCGACGCAGCGGCGGTGGCGGCCGCAGTTGAGTGCCCGACGGGCGGGGCCACGGCCCCGCCTCTTTTTTCTCATGCGGGTCGAACAGCCCGCTGCGTATCGGGAGAAGTCGATGAAAATCCTTGAAATCATGACCCGCGACGTCCAGACCACCAGCCCGGACCACAGCTTGCGCGAAGTCGCCAGCCTGATGGCCAACATCGATTGCGGGGCGATCCTGGTCAGCAGCCAGGATCGCCTGGTGGGCATGGTCACCGACCGTGACATCGCCGTGCGCGCAGTGGCCCAGGGAATGCCCTGCGACACTCCGGTCAGCCTGATCATGAGCGGCGACATCCGCTACTGCTACGAGGACCAGGACGTAGAGGATGTGGCCCGCAACATGGCCGACATCCAGCTACGGCGCCTGCCGGTGGTCAATCGCGACAAGCGCCTGGTCGGTGTCGTGTCCCTGGCCAACATAACCCGGGCCCACGACCACGGGGCCAACAGCACCCTGTTGCAGGGCGTGACCTGCACTCACTAACCCCTATTTGAATGCCTCGCCCAGCGCCTGGCTGCCCTTGGCATGAGCCCCGGGGCAGCCGGACCTGGTCGCCAGCTGCGGAGATGCCCATGAAATCCTATCCAAGACCACCTTTTCCCGCCCAGCAGCAAGCGGTTCCCGGAGCCCAAGGGGCCATGGAGCCCTACCCTGATTGTGGCGAACAAAGCTACCAGGGCTCGGGCCGCCTGGCCGGCAAGATCGCCCTGGTCACCGGGGCCGACAGCGGCATCGGCCGGGCAGTGGCCATTGCCTTCGCCCGGGAAGGCGCCGATGTGGCGCTGGCCTACCTGGACGAGCACGACGACGCCCGCGAGACCGCGCGCTGGGTGGAGCAGGCCGGGCGCCAATACCTGCTGCTGCCGGGCGACCTGGCAGGCAGGCAGCAATGCCACGACATCGTCGCCAGGACCGTGGAGCAGTTCGGGCGCATCGATATCCTGGTAAACAATGCCGCCTACCAGATGACCCACCATGAACTGGCGGATATCACCGATGAAGAATGGGTACGGACCTTCGATATCAACATCACCGCGATGTTTCGCATCTGCCAGGCCGCGGTGCCGCACATGGCACCCGGCAGCTCGATCATCAATACCAGCTCAATCAACTCCGACGCCCCCAAACCGACTCTGCTGCCCTATGCCACCACCAAGGGCGCCATCGCCAACTTCACCGCCGGGTTGGCGCAACTGCTGGGCGCCAGTGGCATTCGGGTCAACAGCGTCGCCCCCGGCCCCATCTGGACGCCGCTGATCGTCTCCACCATGCCGCCAGAGGCGGTCAGCCACTTCGGCGAGCAGACGCCCCTGGGCCGTCCGGGCCAGCCAGTGGAGGTGGCGCCCATCTATGTCCTGCTGGCGAGCGACGAGGCCAGCTACATCTCCGGCTCGCGGGTGGGCGTCACCGGCGGCAAGTCGATCCTCTAGGCCCAGCAAGCCTGCGACGCCATCAAGGATAGGGAATGATCGAGATCTTGCCGTTGCGCTCCAGGATCGCATAGCGGATGTGCCCGATCTCCAGTACGCCCTGGCTGGAGCGGGCCGCTTCGAGGATGTCCTCTTCCACGAGCCGCGCCTGGCGCATGCGCTGGCGCAACAGCCTGCCGTTTTCCACCAGCACCGTGGGCCCGCCGTCGATCACCCGGGAAAACCAGCTCCAGCGCCGCTTGGCCAGTGACAGACCGACATCGATGGCGATCAGCGTGACGATCACCAGGACCGCGTTGGTCAGGGAAAAGTCTTCTCCCAGCAGCGCCTGCTGGGTCGCCTCGCCAATCACCATCAGCAACACCAGGTCGAAGGTGGTCAATTCGGCCAGCGAACGCCTGCCGGCGATCTTGAACAGCACCATCAATGCCAGGTAGATCGCCGCCGCCCGCCATACCGAGTCCATGAGACCACCTAGGGATAAATGAATTGCTCGAAAGTCAGGGCCGGCCCCGCTGCCAGGGCGACCCGGGTCGCATACCGCCCCGCGCCTTCGCTGCGCAGCCTCAAGTGCAACGAAGCGCGGCCGTCGGCATCCGCCAGTAGCCAGAGCCTGAGGCCCTGTCCCACCGCACTGGCCTTGAGTGGCTGGGGCAGCAGGCTCTCGACGCTGAAACCCTGCAGCAACTCCCCACCCACCTCCAGCTCAAGGGGCTGGCCGGCGCTGCCACGCATGTGCACCACCAGGCTGGCCGCGGAGCCGCCACGTAGCAACGCCTGGTAATGCACCTGTAACCTGCCGTCGGCGCTGTGCAACTGGCGCGAGCTCAGTGGCCCCTTGGAGAACAGCCCGCCCAGGGTCAGCAACACCGTTACCACCAGCACGTACCAGCCCAGGCGCTCCAGGCGCCAGACCTTGCGCTGCAGCCCCATGTACTCGCGAACCGGCTGCTGCCGGCTCTGCAACTCATCCTGTTCCACGCACGCCTCCATGACCGCCAGCGGCGGCCCTCAGACCACCAGCGCCGCGGCCCCCGGCAGTGGCTCGGGCACAGGGCGTTGCTCCAGTCCCGGCACCAGCACCACCTTGCGGCACTCGTCCTGGCCCTTATCGAACAGTTCGTAGCCCAGCGCCGCCTGCTCCAGGGAGAGCCGATGGGTGATGATCACCTCGGGCCGCAGGCGACCGCGCTCGATATGTTCGAGCAGCTCGGGCAGGTAACGTTGCACATGGGTCTGGCCCATCTTGAACACCAGTCCCTTGTCGAAGGCATCACCGAACAGGAAGCCGTGGATGAAACCGGCATAGACCCCGGCCACGCTGACCACGCCTCCACGGCGCACGGCGGCGATGCACTGGCGCAAGGCCTTGCCGCTGCTGCCCTCGAGCTTGAGCGTGGACAACACGGTTTCGGTGGTGCTGCCCTTGGCCTCGAAGCCCACGGCGTCGATGACGCCATCGACACCGCGCATGCCCGCGGTCTGGCGGATGATGGTATCGGCCGGATCGTCGTCTTCGCCGAAGTTGATCGGAATGATCCCATAGGTACGCCGGGCGTATTCCAAGCGATAGGCATGCTGGTCGACCATGAAGATCCGCTCGACCCCCAGCATCCTGGCGCAGGCCGCGCACAGCAGGCCTACCGGCCCTGCCCCGTAGATCGCCAGGCTGCTGCCCTCGCCGACGGCGGCATTGCCCACCGCCTGCCAGGCCGTGGGCAAGATGTCCGAGAGAAACAGCACTTGTTCATCCGCCAGGGTCCCAGGCACCTGGAATGGCCCGGTATTGGCCTTGGGCACCCGTACCAACTCCGCCTGGCCGCCCGGAACACCACCGTACAAGCGGCTGTAGCCAAACAACGCGGCTCCCGGCGGGATGGCTTTCTTGTTGAGGATCGCACCGCGGCCATCGTTGGTGGTCTCGCATGCCGCATACAACTGGTGCTGGCAGAAGAAGCAGTCGCCGCAGGCGATCACGAACGGGATCACCACCCGGTCGCCACGCCGCACCCGGGTCACCGCCGGCCCGACCTCCTCGACTATGCCCATGAACTCGTGGCCGAACACATCGCCATGTTCCACCGTGGGGATCTTGCCTCGGTACAGGTGCAGGTCGGAGCCACAGATGGCCGTCGCAGTGACTCGCAAGATGATGTCGTCGGGCTGCTCGATACAGGGATCGGGCAAGGTGTGCACCGTCACCTTGTGAGCGCCCTGGTAAGTCATGGCACGCATCGGATTTCCTCCTGGCCCCGACCTGGATGCCGGGGACTCTAGGCGTTAGGGGGCAGCAAAGCGGGTTGGGGTTCCTTCGCCTGCGGCGGGCAGCGGATCAATGGTCGGCCTAGCCCTTGCTGTGCTCGGGCGAGGACGGCCCCTGGGTCACGCCCCGCGGCCCGAGCACGCCCCACAGCACCAGCCCCAGCACGGGCAGCAGTACCACCAGGGCTGTCCACAAGGCCTTGCTGCCCGAGGAATTGTCGCTGCGCCATACGCTGTTGATGGCCCATAGATCGAGCAATACGAGGATCGCGCACAGGCCGATCCATAGATAACTTGCGAGCATGATGCACCTCCGGGTTGATGCTTCTTTAGGCTCGAGGCACATGTCCAGGGTTCACTGAATCTTTCATTCATGCACCCCGGCGGACCTGGCTGTGAAATAGCGAATCTTCCAGGCCGGGCAATGGTCGACTGCAGTACCGCGACTGCAAGCGGCAACCTCTATCACCCCACCTGGCGCTGCGCGGAGAGCGACGCATGGACTACCTGGATGCACTGCAATGGCCGGCCATGCTGGTGACGGTGCTCGCGGCCTGGCTGATCGGCTCGCTGCGCCCCGGACGCCGAATGACCGGTTTCATCTGCTTCATGCTCAGCAACCTGCTGTGGATCGCCTGGGGCCTGTATGCCCATGCCTACGCCCTGGTGATCCTGCAGTGCTGCCTGGGGCTGATGAACCTGCGCGGGCTGGGCAAGAATGCCCGGCAACGCGAGACCGCCAAGCGACCTGGATAAGGCTCGCCAGTACCGGGTCAGGCGGATCGGCAAGGGGCGCGGCTAGGCACGCGGCTCCAGGTATTCGGCCAGGGTGCGGGCGCAAGCGTCGATGGCGCCATCCAGGACCAGCTCATAGCCATGGGTGTTCTCGGTGGCGATCCCCAGGCACCCCGCTCGCCCGCACAGGCCGCTGCTGAGCACCGCGCTGGCATCGGAGGCGAAGTCCACCAGCAAGGCATACTGCGGCGTCAACCCGCAACGCTGCGCGGCATCGGCCAAGCCCGTGACCACCGAGCGGCTGTAGTAGCCTTTCTCATCACCGGTATTGACGATCGGATCCAGGCTCAACCGCGTCGCGTACTCTTCAAGCACCGGGCCGACCTCCACCGCGATGCTGGTATCGCATGGCAGGTGCGCGGCGGCGTACATGGCCCCGGCGTTGGATTCCTCCTCGCAAGTAGTCAGCACCAGGTACACCTCCTGTTCCAGTCGCCCGCGCCGGTCGGCGAGCAACCGTGCACATTCCAGCACCGCCGCCAGCGGCGCCCGGTCGTCCATGAAATGCGCGGCGATGGCATCCCCCACGCGCCAGGGGCTGCGCCAGTGCCGGCTCAGGACCACCCGCGTGCCCGGCCGCACGCCCTGGGCGCGCAGCTGCTGCGGGGAGCTGCGGGTAATGACGTGCACATCGCTCCAGTGCACGTTGCCCGAAACCACATCCCTGCCCTGGGGCGAGCCCGGCGTGGCATGCATCGAACCGAAGGACAACACACCCGGCAGGATCGCCTGGTCGCCGAGGATGTCCAGCGGGCACATGCCGAAGTTCACCGGGTTGGCGCCGCCCAGGGCCACCACCTGCAGGGTGCCGTCAGGCATGACCCGCTTGACCACCATGGCGATCTCGTCCATGTGCGCCATCACGCAGATTCCCGATCCGGCACATGGCGCGCCGTGGCCGGCGAACCGGCCGATGACGTTGCCCGCCGCGTCGATCCGGGTTTCGTCGCAATAGCGCCGCAGGTGCTCGACGCAGATAGCCCGGACTTCGTCTTCCTGGCCCCCCGGACCGCGAGCCAGCAGCAGGCGCTGGAGCAGCTCCGGGCAGGCTTGCGGCGCCTCGGTGGGCGATACGGCGGGTGCGGCATTCATATTGGCTTTCCTTCGTTCATGGGGCATGGATCGTTTCCGGTCCTGGATCGCGGCTTTCCTGCAGCAGCAGGTCGACCACCGCCCGACAGCGCGCCGCGCGGTCCGCTTCCTCGGGTTGGGTGCCATGGCAGCGCAACTGGCGTTCGGCACTGCACCCCTCACGCAACAGCTGACGGGCGCGTTCGAACAGCGGCTCTTCGCCCAGGGCTTGCGCCGTGGCACCAAACACCTGTTCGGCCAGGTCCAGCCATTGCCCGAGGTCCATCGGCGCCTGCTCCGGGCTCATGACATAGCGGCCCTGCGCTCCCCGGCGCCGGGCCTGGACACGGTTCTCCTTGAGCAGCCAGCGCCGGGCCTGGGTGTATTGACGGCCCACTGCGGGCAACAGGCAGGCATGCCGGACCATCACCGCGAACAGTCCGGCGAGGGTCTGGGCGTCCGCCACCCGTGGGCAGGCATCGGTCATGCGCAGCTCCAGGGTCGGGTAGCGCAACGCCGGGCGAATGCCCCACCAGGCGTTATCTTCGGCCCCCAGCGCGCCGATGCCGCGCAGTAACCGCAGGTAGTCGTCATAGGCCCGGTGATCTTGCAGGTATTCGGGGATACCCATGCGTGGCCATTCATCGCAGGCCACCTGGCGGTAGCTGAGATAGCCGCTGTCGTGGCCATGCCAGAATGGCGAGGACAGGCTCAGCGCCAGCAACAACGGCGTCCAGGGCAAGACTTCGTTCATCACCGCGATCCGGTCCACCGCTGCCGGCACCTGGGCATGTACATGCAGGCCACTGAGCACGCTGCGCCGGGCCACCAGGGCGAACTCGTCGAACAGCTGCCGAAAGTGCTCCTGAGCGGTGGCCCGTTGTTCGTGCCAGGTGGCCAGCGGATGGCTGCCGGCGCAGACGAACCCCAGGCCGTGGGCGGCCAGGGCCTGGTCCAGGGCCGAGCGTACCCGGCCCAGGTAGGCGCCAGCCTGGGCGCTGTGTTCGAACACCGGCGAGGCAACTTCGATCTGGCCCTGGAACATCTCGTGGGCAAAGTTCTGGCCAAGGACTTCGCGGCAGTCACGCAGTACCTCAGGCGGTGGCTCGGCAACCATGCGACGACTCTGAAGATCGGTGATCAGGTACTCCTCTTCGATGCCCAGGCATTGCGGTTGGCCAGGGTCGAATGCGCTCATGCCGTGCTCGCCTCAGGCCAGCCGGGTGACGGTCAGGGCCACCACGGCAATGCGCTCGACCTGTTCATAGCCGGGCTGTTCCAGCTCCTCGCCGAACACATCGGGATCCAGTTCCTGGTAGGTCCAGCCGTAGCGCTCACCTTGCAACAGCGCACGGGCGGCGTCCAGGAACGGATCGTGACCGCCGACCATCGCCACCCCGGTGTACAACAACAAGGTGCCCTGTGGCTCCAGGCGCGGCAGCGCCTGGGCCAGGATGCGCAACGACAGTTGCTCGCCCAGGGCGCCGCCGCCATGGCGGTAGGCACGCTGGCGCGGGTCTTTCATATAGGGCGGATTGGCCAGGATCAGGTCGAAGCCACCCTCGACCCCTTCCAGCACATCGCTGTGATAGACGCTCACATTGCCGGCCCCGGCCAGTTCGGCATTGATCGCGCAGAAAGCCAAGGCCCGAGGATTGATATCCAGGGCCAGCACCTGGGCCTCGGGTCGGGCACGCGCCACCAGCAGGGCGCCCGCTCCGGTGCCGCAGCCAATGTCGGCCACCCGCCGCACGGCACTGAAACGCTGTTGCAGGCAGGCTTCGATCAGGCGCGCGAAACGGTAGGTATCCGGGCCGAGGAATACCGCCTCGGCCTCATCGGTCGGATAGGCCGAGTGCACCAGCAGCAGCTCGTCCAGGCTGGACCAACGTACCGTGCTATGCAGCCGTCCGGCCTCGGCCTGGATGATCCCGGCCTGGTACAGCAGATCCAGCTCCGTGGCCTCGAACAGGCTGGCGGCGAACGGCCGCGACCAGCCGAACACATCACGCAGGTCGACGCTGCACGCGGCACTCGGGCGCCGGTTGACCCGCTGGTGCGTGGCCGGGGTCGGCGTGACGAAGCGATAACCCGCCGCTTGCAGGCGCCGGCCCAGTTGCAGCAAGGCTTGGTCGGCCTGGTGCCGGGTCGCCTGGCGCGGCGGATGGAACGATGAAGGGCGTTGGTTCATGGCAGGCTCCCGGGCTCAGCGCAGGCGATTGCGCAAATCGATGAAGGTGCGAGTGGCGAACAATCCCGCCGGCCGGCAATGCCGGGGCGCGGCCAGCCAGGGCAACAGCAGTTGCAGTTGTCGTCCGGCGTCTTGCCCGCGCAGCGCCTGGCGCAATGCCTGGGTCTCCGGATCCTGGTCGTTGCGCTCCGGCAGGCCATGGGACGGGATCCGGCGCTTGGGCGAAGGGTAGCGACCGAGATCCCAGTCGCCGGCGATCCAGTCATGCAGCAGCTGTTTTTCATAGCCGCTGAACACACCGAACATGGCCGCGCCATGCCCGTGGACCAACTGCCAGAAGCGGCTGTCCTGCGGATCCTGGTTGCGCTTGATCCAGCCCTTGTCCTGCAGGGCTTGCAGGAAGCCACGGATCTGCCCCGGCTGGTCCAGCCACTGGTTCACGCTCTTGCCATCGAAGCGGCAGTAATCGCCATGCATGTGCCGTCCCGCCAGGCGCTTGCGCTCGAGCATCGCCACCAGCTCGCGCTCCAGGTCGAATGCCTGGATCACCGCGCCAGATCCCAGACCCAGGTCGTTGAGCTGGTAGCCACGGGATACCCGACGCCAGAACTCCCCACCCTCCATGCCCACCGGCTGCAAGTCCCACAGCGCTTGCACGGCCTTGCGCGCATGCCCGCTGCTGGCATTGTCGATGGTCACGTGCAAGGTGAAGTAGTAGGGATCGATGCCCAACTCGTTCAACTCGTAGGCGCTGATCAGCAGGTGCAGGGGCAGCTGTTCATATCCCAGGTTGTAGCCCAGCACCTCCGGCATGAACGACTCGGCGCAATGGCCGAGGGCCAGCTGGATCGCCCCTTGGCGATAGTGCTCGTCGCTCAGGCCCGGGTCGCTGTCGCAGCCCTGCTCGGCCAGCAGCCTACGGTACAAGGCCACATGATTCTGCGCCGCCTCACCCTCGCCCAGCTCCTCCAGGTAGGTGCTGACCAGGCCGTCGTAGCGGTAGTCCCGCCAATGCGCCAACACCCCGTGCAACCAGGCGCCATCCACCAGCTTGGTCGGCGCCACGCCCTGCAGGAAGTACAAGGCATGGGCCTTGTTGCCGAAGAACCGCCGCCCGGCCCCCTGCCGGCGCTGGTCCAGGTAGTCGGCATACTGCCGGCTGACCGACCGGCAATTGTCCTCGACCATGGCCAGCAGTTGCCCGGGGTCGCCGGGCAGCACTTCGACCGCCGGGTCCAGACTTTGCAATTGCCGCTCCAGGAACTCCTGGCCCAGGCTGCGAGCCTGGGCATCGCCAGGGCCCAGCAGCTGGTGGTACAGGCTCCGCAAGGGGGCATCGTGGGGTAACGCCGTCGGGCTACCGTGGAAAACTTCCAGCAGACTCATGGCAGGCTCCTTGGATCAACACCAGCATCATTCGGGGGCGACAGGGTGTACGCCTTTCAAAGGCAGAGCGGCCACAGCGGCAAAAGATTCCATCGCGTTGCGCCAAGCACGGATGACCGGTGCCTTGAGGGATAAAACTTGAACCGCCGGATGCGTGCCCGCCTCCATATGCGAAGAAGTCGTGACACGGCATTCGCGTATCGGAGGTCCCATGAAATCCCACTTCGTCAAGCTACTGACCCAGCCGGAATCGGCCTGGGTCCAGATCCGTTGCGAAGAACAACGCAAGCCCCGGCAATACTTGCCCCATCTGCTGCTCTGGGCCCTGGTTCCCGCCCTTTGCCTGTTCATTGGCGTGACCCAGGTCGGCTGGAGCCTGGCCGACACCGAGCAGGTCCGCCTGAGCCTGGCCAGCGCGATGCAATTGGCCTTGCTGCTCTACCTGACCACGCTGCTGGGCACCGTGCTGATGGGCGGGTTCATTCGCTGGATGTCGCGCTCGTTCGAGGCCCGGCCGACATTCAACCAGTGCATTGGCTTCGCCGCCTACACCGCCACGCCTTACTTCATCGCCGGCATCAGCGGCCTTTATCCCAGCCGCTGGCTGGCGCTGGCCGCCCTGCTGGCGGCCAGTGCCCATGCCAGCTACCTGCTGCTGGTGGGCCTGCCGAAGTTCATGTACCTGAACCAGGAACGCGGACGTTTGTATGCGGCCTCGGTCTGGGGCGTGGGCCTGCTGGTGCTGGTGACCATCCTGGTGAGCATGATCCTGTTCTGGTTCAACGTGCTGGCCCCGCAATACCTGCGCCCGGTGGCCGCGCTTTGAGCAGGGAGTGGAAAAAACTAAACCATTGGCCCTGCCCCGTGCTCAACAGTAGGGCGACACCTTTGTCGTGCCCTTCCTAAGGAGAACGTTATGAACCACAAACTCATGCGCCAACTGGGGCTGTCGTTGTTGCTGACCGCCGGTGGCTGCGGCCTGGCGCTGGCGGCCGCTAGCAGCGACTTCGTCGATGAAGCGGCCCAGGGTGGCATCAACGAGGTGGAGAGCGCCAAGCTGGCGCTGGAGAAGAGCACCGCCACCGACGTCAAGGCCTTTGCCCAGCAGATGGTGGACGACCATACCAAGGTCAACCAGGAGCTGCTGAACCTGGCCCACAAGCTCGACATCAAGGTGCCGGACGAAGCCTCGCTGACCGCACGGGCGAAGAAGATGATCCTGGAAATGCGCGACGAGTCCTTCGACCAGGCCTATATCGACAACCAGGTCGAGGCCCATGAAAAAACCGTGGCGCTGTTCGAGAAAGAGTCGCAGTCCAAGGACGACGCCCAGCTCAAGGCTTTCGCCCAGAGCACCCTGCCCCAACTGCGCATGCACCTGGACATGGCCAAGCGCTTGCAGACCCAGCACGCCAAATGACGCTGTGGTTGCTCCGAACATCACGCAGCCATGCCGTGCGGCTGCGTGCTGCCCCGTACTGGTCCCATGACGGCTACTCGCGAAGGCAAGCATGAAACAACGCGCCACCGTGATCTGCTGCCAGGACCGGCAATGGCTGTATGTACGCAAGGCCAAAGCCGACTGGACCCTGCCGGGTGGACGTATCGAGCCTGGCGAGACTCCCGCCGAGGCCGGCTGGCGTGAACTGCAGGAAGAAACCGGGATCATTGCCCGGGACCTGCGCTACCTGATGCGCTATCACGACGGCGACTGCCTGCACCACGTGTTCCAGGCGCGCCTGGAGGAGCGACAACACCCCGTGCCCGCCAACGAGATCGCCGATTGCCGTTGGCAACGGGTCCATCGCCAGTCGTCGGTCAAGCCGCGAATCCGCCGGCTGATCGCCTCGGTCACCACGCATTACCCGGACTTGCCGGTCGACGCCTGAGTCGCCGGCCATTCGTCGAGTCCTGGGGCAAGTCGTTCAAACTTTGCCCTCCAGGGCCTTCTCCCAATCTGTAGGGGTCGCTCCGACCCTGGACACAGTACGAGGTACCTTCGATGAACACTCCAATTAAAAAACTCCTGATGGCGGTTGGCCTGGCTTGCGCCTTCAGCGGACCGATTTGGGCGGCCGGCAGTCCGAGCACCGGTGGCTCGTCTTCATCTTCCGGGGCCAGTGGTTCGGGTTCCGTCATGCCCCCCTCCGCCCTTCCCGGAGGTCCCCAGGGAGGCAACGGTGGCGATGCCAATGGCAGCAGCACCACCCCGGGCTCCGACCACGGCGGCAGCGAGAGCGGCGGTACTGGCAGCGGCAATGCAGGAGGAACAAGCGGGGGTAGCTCGGGCGGCAACGGTGGTGCGGGCTCCGGCGGTTCCGGCGCCGGTGGCTGAGACACCTTACCCGGGGGTTCGGCCGCCCAAGGCCGGTGTCCCCCCGACATCGATCGACAGTCCCGGGTGAGCCGTGGACATCATCAGGCTGCTGGCCAGGACCAGGACGATGGACCAGCCGAACATCCGCCGGGCCCAACGCCGTTCCTCGCCGTGGCCTGGTCGCGCCAAGGCGACCGCCAGCCAATAGCCGCCCAAGCCACCGATCACCAGGAACCAGGCCATGTCCATGGCTCTGCTCAAGCCCAGGGCCATGGCGCTGAGGACGAAAGCCAGGATGCCGATCACGATCTGGCGCCGACCGCGCGCCATCGTCAGGATCGGCAAGCCGGCGGCACGCAGGTCGTCGTGGCGATACAGGGCAATGGCATGGGCATGGGGAATCTGCCAGCAACAGAACATCAACAGCAGCCACAGGGCCGGTGCGTCGAAACGTGCGCTGAGCGCGCAATAGCCGATCACCGGCGGCATCGCTCCGGCCAGGCTGCCCACCGCCGTGCCGTAAAGCGAGCGCCGCTTGAACCATAGACTGTAGAGCCCCACGTAGAACAACAACCCCAGCCCCGCCAGGGCGGCGGCCAAGTCGTTGCTGCAACGCTGCAGCAGCACCAGTCCCAGGCCGGCCAGTAGCACGCCATAGCCAGCGGCCAGCCCCAGGGGGCAAGCCCGCAGCGCCATGACGCGGTGACAGGTGCGGACCATGCGTCGGTCGATATCGCGGTCGATGCAATTGTTCAACACACACCCGCCAGCCACTACCAGCGTGGTGCCCAGGGCCGTGGCCAGCAGCAATCGCGGCTGGTACCACTGCCCCCGGGAAGCGAGGAAGTAGCCGCCGAGCACCGCGATCAGGTTGCCGACCACGATCCCCGGCTTGACCAGTTGCCAGGCCATGGTCATCAGCGCGGCGATGCTCAATGGGCGAGCATGTTGTGGTGGATGCTGTTCATGATCCACAGCGAAAGCCCTACCAGTAGGAGGATCACCACCGCGGAAAAAATCAGCGCGGTGAGGTTCCAGCGCTGTTCGGTAGCGGTATCCAGGTGCAGGAAATAGCGCAGGTGGACCAAGATCTGGATCACCCCCAGCCCCACCACTGCCCACAGCGTGACGTTGCGCGGCAGGCTGGGGTACATCACCAGCGCGAACGGAATCAGGGTCAGCACCAGCGACAGGGCGAAACCGACCAGGTAGGAACGCCGGCTGCCGTGGCTGGAGCCAGCACTGCTGCGTACGGAACTCTGGGTATACATATCAGGCCACTCCAAGCAGGTAGACGATGGTGAAGACGCAGATCCAGATCACATCCAGGAAGTGCCAGAACAGGCTCAGGCAACTCAGGCGCGTGGCCTGGGTGGTGCCCAGGCCCCGAGCGTGCACCTGCCACATCAACACCAGCATCCATACCAGGCCGCAGGCGACATGCAGGCCGTGGGTCCCCACCAGGGTGAAGAAAGCGCTGAGGAAGGCGCTGCGATCCGGCCCGTGGCCTTCGCCGATCAGTTGGTGGAACTCATTGATTTCCATGACGACGAACCCCAGGCCCAACAGCGCGGTCAGGCCCAGCCAGCGCAACACCTGGGTTCGCTGGTCACGGTTCATGGCCAGCATGGCGAAGCCGTAGGTGATACTGCTCAGGAGCAGCAACAGCGTCTCGGCCAGCACATAGGGCAGCTCGAAGATGTCCATCGTCGACGGGCCGCCAGCCACGCTGTCGCGCAGCACCGCGTAGCTGGCGAACAGGGTGGCGAACAGGATGCAATCGGTCATCAGGTAAACCCAGAAACCGAAGAGGCGCAGAGAGCCTGCGTCTTCATGCCCCTGTTCATGGGAATGGGCAATGTCTTTGTCCAGGACGATATTGACCATGTTCAAGCCTCCGCCAGGTCTGCGAGCCGGGCCTTCTCGATCCGCGCCACTTCGTCGGCGGGAATGAAGTAGTCGGTATCTTCATCGTTGCTGCGCACCACCAGGGCGGCCACCGTGGCCACCAGGCTGGCCACCGCCAGCCACCAGATGTGCCAGACCAAGGCGAAACTGCAGACCAGGCCGAAGGCGCTCATGACCAGCCCGGCCGAGGTATTGCGCGGCATGTGGATGGCCCGGTAGTCGGTACGGTTGAGGGTGCTGGTGCCGCGCTCCTTCATGCCCCAGTAGGCATCGAGGTCATCGACCACCGGTTGCTCGGCGAAGTTGTACGGCGGCGGTGGCGAGGTGGTCGCCCACTCCAGGGTCCGGCCATCCCAGGGATCGCCGCTGCGGTCGCGGTTGGCCCGGCGCTTGCGCACGCTGACCCACAGTTGCAGGAGCTGGCAGGTGACGCCACAGAGGATGATGCCCACGCCGATCAGCTCGAGCATCAGCCAGGGACGCCACTCGGGGTTGTCGAAGTGGTTGAGGCGTCGGGTCATGCCCATGAACCCCAGCACGTAGGACGGCATGAAGGCAAAGTAGAAGCCCACCAGCCAGCACCAGAACGATAGGCGTCCCAGGCGGTCATTGAGGGTGAAGCCGAAGGCCTTGGGAAACCAGTAGGTCAGCCCCGCCATGTAGCCGAACACTGCACCGCCAATGATCACGTTATGGAAGTGGGCGATCAGGAACAGGCTGTTGTGCAGCATGAAGTCGGCCCCCGGCACCGCCAGCAGGACCCCGGTCATGCCGCCGATGCTGAAGGTGACGATAAAGCCCATGGTCCACAGCATGGGCGTGGCGAAACGCACGCGGCCGCGGTACATGGTGAACAGCCAGGTGAAGATCTTCACTCCGGTAGGCACCGCGATGATCATCGTCATGATGCCGAAGAAGGCGTTGACGTTGCCGCCGGCACCCATGGTGAAGAAGTGGTGCAGCCAGACGATGAACGACAAGATAGTGATGGCGATGGTGGCCCAGACCAGCGACACGTAGCCGAACAGGCGCTTGCTGCTGAAGGTCGCGGCGATCTCCGAGAACACGCCGAACGCCGGCAGGATCAGGATGTACACCTCCGGGTGGCCCCAGGCCCAGATCAGGTTGACGTACATCATCGGATTGCCGCCGGCCTCGTTGGTGAAGAAGTGCATGCCCAGGTAGCGGTCCAGGGACAGCATCAGCAAGGTCGCGGTGAGGATCGGGAACGCCGCCAGGATCAGCACCGCGGTACACAGCGAGTTCCAGGTGAACACCGGCATCTTGAACAGGGTCATGCCGGTGGTGCGCATCTTCAGGATGGTGACGAAGAAGTTCACCCCCGTGAGCAAGGTGCCTATCCCGGAGATCTGCAAGGCCCATATGTAGTAGTCGACCCCGACCCCGGGGCTGTAGCCCAGCTCCGACAACGGCGGATAGGCCACCCACCCGGTGCGGGCGAACTCCCCCACGCCCAGGGAGATGTTGACCAGTGCCGCGCCGGCGACGAACAGCCAGAAGCTCAGGGCATTGAGAAAGGGATAGGCCACATCGCGAGCGCCGATCTGCAGCGGCACCACGAGGTTCATCAGTCCGGCCACGAACGGCATGGCCATGAAGAAGATCATGATCACGCCATGGGCGGTGAAGATCTGGTCATAGTGCTCCGGCGGCAGGTAGCCCGGCCCGCCCGAGGCCGCCATCGCCTGCTGGGTGCGCATCATGATGGCGTCGGAAAAACCGCGCAGCAGCATCACCAGCGCCACCAGGATGTACATGACACCGATCCTCTTGTGGTCCACCGTGGTCAGCCATTCGCGCCACAGGTAGCCCCACTTGCGCTGGTAGGTGACGGCGCCGAGCACCCCAAGGCCGATCAGCCCGACCACCAGCAGGGTGTACATGATGATGGGTTCGCCGGTGGGCACCGCATCCCAGGTCAATTTACCGAACATCGTCCGAACTCCTTGCTTCGCCCAGGGGGTTGTCGGCGCGGGCCGCCTGGCGGGCGCTGCCACGGGCCTTGTTCATGCCTTCGTACTTGTCGACGATGGCCTGGAACAGGCCCGGTTCGACGCTGGCGTAGTGCTGGATGGGATGGCCGAGACTAGGCCGGGCCAGCACGGCGTAACTCGGGTGATCGAGGCGCAACGGCCCCTGGCGTACTCTCTGGACCCAGGCCTCGAATTGCGCCGGCGTCTGGGCCTGGGTGGTGAAATGCATGTCGGAGAACCCCGGGCCGTTGTAGTTGGCGGCGATCCCGCGGAACTGCCCGGTTTCGTTGGCGATCAGGTGCAGGCGGGTCTGCATGCCGGCCATGGCATAGATCTGCCCGCCCAGCGCGGGAATGAAGAACGAGGTCATCGCCGCGTCCGAGGTGATGGTGAAACTCACCGGGGTATGCACCGGCAAGGCCAATTCGTTGACCGAGGCGATCCCCAGGTCCGGATAGATGAATAGCCATTTCCAGTCGGTGGCCACCACCTGCACGTTCAGCGGCGGATTATCGGAAGCGATGGGTTTGTACGGATCCAGGGAGTGAGTGGTGCGCCAGGTGACGATGCCCAGTATCACGATGATCAACAGCGGCACGCCCCAGACCACCGCCTCGATCCGATGGGAACTGGCCCAGCCCGGCGAATAGCGCGCCTGCTTGTTGGTCGAGCGATAACGCCAGGCGAACACGAACATCAGCACGATGGCGGGGATCACCACCAACAGCATCAGCGCCGTGGCCAGCATGATCAGGTTGCGCTCATCGGTAGCGATCTGCCCCTTGGGATTGAACACGATCAGATTGCAACCGGACAAAAGACTGCAAGCAGCCACCCACAGGAACTTATTGATAGTTTGCACTGTGAAGTTACCCCACAGTTGATAGCCTCAAGCGGCGTAAAACATTACGCCGCACCATGATGTTATTCCTGCACAGCCGCGCGAACTTGCCATCGCAAGTTACGACCCATCAACAAGTTCAATACCCGTTGAAGTAATTTCCCGCTTCGCTAGTTATATCTTTCATGCTCGGCGCGGATTCAGGCATGGGTCTGCAGCGACGGTTAGGCGATGGAACCACCTTCTGCCTCTCCCCCGTTGGCGGCCTCGTCTTCGCAGTGACAATCGAGGTTGGTGCAGGGCTCCCCATGGGGGTGATGGTCAGCGCAGGCCGCGCAACAATAGGCCTTGCCGTCGCGTTCGAAGGGCTGCTGGGGGTCGATCGGGATGTTGCATCCAGGGCAGGCGCAGCGCTTGGTTTCATCATTCATGGGGACTCTCCTGTTGATTTTTCGAAGGTGTTCCAATCCTCTCGGGATCGCTTGGTTAACGGTTTGAATAAGTTCCCCAGGCGATGGTTTAAATATTTTTTCACCCTCTGACGAGTGGTATCGATAGCCCTATGACAGCAACTTCCCAAACCTTCCGTCGGTACTTTCATTAGCGAATTAAACACCCAGCCAAGTCCGCCCTATACTGGACGACCTGATTATCCGAAAGCAGGAGTAACCATCATGAACAGGGGCAAAGTCTATGCGGCCTGGAAAACCCAATCCCTGCCGGAAGCGAGCCATGAGCGCATGCTGGACAACGGCTGCCAGATGGATGTGCGGGCCCGCGAACTGCCTGGCGGCGACGTCGAATTGCTGGTGTGCGTATATACCGCCCAAGGCCAGTGCGTAGCCGAACGCTCGAGCCGCCTGCCCGGCAGCGAGTGGTGCCTGGAGCACGCCTTGCGCCGCGGGGTGGACCAGGCTCAACGCATCGCCGGTGGCGAATCGGGACGCTTGCACTGCATCGACCCGGCGCAGGACGAGACACTCTGAGCCCGTTGCGGCCCAAGCGATAGCGCCCCCCTGGACTCCTGGTTTCCCCGAGAGCAATCAATTTAATAAATCGATTTATCAATCGGGTTAAGCGCGCCAATACAACGATTTTTCAGATATTTATTTTTGCAGTCCGTCCCAGGGCCACCCGGTCAGATTATTACCAGTGCACGACAACGCGCATTGCCGGACCCTCGCCCGCTTAGGCGGTGGCGACACATTCCATCCACTCAAGATAAAAGGGACGACGTCATGTACAACACCCACCAGCGCTTCGAACTGCGCGCCTGCCGCACATTCGCCCTCGAACAGAACCAGCGCCTGTTCAAGCAGGCCCATGACCTGAACCAGCAGGCCTATGAGCTTTTGGAAGAAGCACAGCCGGATCTCGATACCTTCGAGCGCTACCATCTGTTGCGCAACAAGGCCGAGGAGAAGTTCCACGCTG